>JANRLI010000011.1 GCA_033762625.1 Alphaproteobacteria bacterium | reverse complement strand
ACGAAACAACCTTGACTAATCAGTAGGTTAATTAAAAACACCTGCTAATTTGCTGGCCTCTTAAGAAAAGCTTAGCACTCACTATATATATCTAAGAGACATTCCTTTTTCCCAAAAGGCCCTCCACATGCCTCAAGCTCCTGAAACACCTATCGCAGAACCAAAATTATCGCTACTGGCAAAGCTGCTGGGCTTTCTTGTGTTCCCGCTATTGTTGTTACTCGGCGCATTTGAAGCATTTCAATTATTTCAGCCTGCATTTACCAACGGCACCGCTGATACCTTACTGATGGTCCTTGGCATTTTTCTTGCGCTTGTGATTTGCGGCTCCATCACCACTTATCACCTGGCACATTTCCATTCTGAATTACAACATTTGAGCAAAGAGACAGGCTTGAACCGCCGCGCGCGCTATCATGAAGATTTACTACGCGTGATTACAGATAATATTCCAAACAGTCTATTTATCACCGACCGTGAAGGCCATTTCTGGTTTGCCAATAACGAAGCTGGTAAACAAGTGAAGATGGATCAGGAAGACTTGGTTGGCAAAACAGTTGACCGTGTATTCCTGCCGCGTCAAGCAAGCCTACTCATCGATCGCATCAAACGCGCCAATAAAAGCGGCGCACCTGTTATCACGGTTGACCGCCGTGACGAAGCGTCAGGTCCGCATTATATGCAGACCTATCATATACCGCTGCCAGATACGGCTGATTTGCATAATCTAATTATGGTCACGCAAAAAGATATTACTGACGTGATTGTTGAGCGTGAACGCCAAGACCAAACCTTCCGCCAGTTGATTGATACCTTGGTAGCTGTGGTGGATAGACGCGATCCTTATGCTGCTGGCCACTCCCTTCGCGTGGGTATGGTTGCCGAAGCACTTGCACTGGAAATGGGACTTGATGAATCGAGTGTAGAAACATGCCGCATCGCGGGTTCATTGATGAACCTTGGTAAAGTTCTGGTGCCGCGCAAAATTCTCGTGAAAAGCTCAGCTCTTGATGCTGAAGAATTACGACTTGTGCGCAAAAGCATTTTAACATCTGCCGACATTCTTTCGCTTATCAGCTTTCAGGTTCCGGTTATTCCAACCTTGCGCCAGGTACTTGAACGCTATGATGGTTCAGGCATGCCCGAAGGCAGAAAAGGCGAAAACATTCTGGAAACCACGCGGATTGTTGTCGTTGCCAATGCCTTTGTGGCGCTGGTATCACCCCGTGCTCATCGCCAAGGTCTTACCATCGATAATTCGATGCGCATCTTAAAGGAAGATAACGCCGCCATTTATGATCCCAAAATTGTTGCTGTTTTGGGCAAATACCTTGAAAGCTATCCGGATGCCAGCCAGTCATTGCTGACGCCGCCACCGGAATTACGCAGCGGTATTACAGATAAAGACTTCCTGAACGATTAAGATCGGCACGATTAGGGTCTTGTAAACCCTGCCCACCGATTTATAATTAGTTGCTTCCATAAAAGGATTAGGAAGCAATGACCCCTGCGCAACAACTGCAACCACGTAACATCGGCGCCATCAATTGGATTGGCCTTGCCACCCTTACGAAAAAAGAAACCCAGCGTTTTTTTGTTGTGTATTTGCAAACCATTATCGCACCAGTTATCAGCACCATTTTATTTTATGCGGTGTTCCGCATTGCATTAGGCGGCGCTGGAAAAATGGCTGCCGGTATTCCGTATATGGATTTTTTAATGCCCGGCCTCATCATGATGTCTATGGCACAAAACGCATTTGCCAATACATCCTCATCGATGGTGATTTCAAAGGTGCAAGGCAACATTGTCGATGTGTTGATGCCACCTTTGACAGCAACCGAATTGTGCATTGGCTATACACTTGGTGGATTGATCCGCGGCCTTGCTGTTGGCGCCGCATCAATGCTTGTAGTCGCGCCGTTCTCTGGCATTCCCATTCACGATTTTTCGTTTATCCTCTATCATGCAGTTATGGGCTCCATGCTGATGGCCTTGCTTGGCCTGATTGGCGGCATCTGGTCGATGAAGTTTGACCATCTGGCCACCGTTACTAACTTCATTATCATGCCGGCTACATTCCTATCAGGAACCTTTTATACGGCTGGCCAGTTGCCGGAGGTGTGGCGTTTTATCTGCCACCTCAATCCATTCTTTTATATGATTGACGGCTTCCGATATGGCTTTGTAGGCGTAACCGATGGGTCGCTCACCGTTGGTTTATATGTGATGCTAAGCGTTAATATTGTGCTATGGATAGTAACCTTGGTGATGTTGAAAAAAGGCTATAAACTTAAGAGTTGAGACGATGATTACACCGATTATGCCCGTTTATAACCGGGCGAATTTAGCATTCGAGCGGGGCGAAGGGCCTTATCTTTATACAAGCGATGGTAAACGCTATCTTGATTTTGCAGCAGGAATTGCCGTAAACGCCTTTGGGCACGCGCATCCCTACCTTGTTGAAAAATTGCATGAGCAAGCAAAAAAGCTTTGGCATGTTTCCAATATTTTCCGAATTCCAGAAGGCGAGCGTTTAGCGCAGCGGCTTTGCGATGTAACATTTGCGGATACAGTGTTCTTCAATAACTCCGGCAGCGAAGCATGGGAATGCGGCATCAAAGTTATTCGCAAATATTTCACACATATTGGCCAACCACAAAAAACACGTTTTATCACTTTCCAAGGCTGCTTTCACGGACGCAGCATGACGGGTATAGCAGCAGCAAAGACCGAAAAAATGGTGGGTGGATTTGGCCCACTCATCGATATGTTCGATCAGGTTCCGTGGAATGATTTAGATGCAGTACGCAAGGCTATTACTCCTGAAACGGCTTCTATCCATATCGAAGTCGTGCAAGGTGAAGGCGGCATGCGGGCGGCTTCTACCGAATTCATTCAAGGCTTAAGAAAACTATGCGATGAGCATGGTTTGCTATTATTCTTTGATGAAATCCAATGCGGTATGGGCCGTACAGGCAAGCTATTTGCTTATGAATGGCATGATGTTACCCCTGATGTAGTTTGCGTTGCCAAGGGGATTGGTGGCGGCTTCCCGCTGGGTGCATGCCTTGCAACAGAAAAAGCCGCCAGCGGTATGTTACCCGGTACGCATGGCTCAACTTATGGCGGAAACCCGCTGGCGATGGCGGTAGGCAATGCTGTGCTTGATCTTTTAGATGAAAAATTGCTGACGCAGGTAAACCGTGTCGGGGAGTATCTTTGGAAGCAATTTGATACGTTGATTGATGAATTTCCAAAATTGTTTGCAACCAATACTGCGCCGATGTTTAATGAACATCGCGGCAAGAATTTGATGCAGGGTCTTCGTTGCGTTAATGCTGATGATAATCTGAAACTGGTTGCAAAGTTGCGCGAAAATGGTTTGCTATGCGTAGGCGCATCGGACCAAGTGGTGCGTTTCCTGCCACCACTTATCATCGAAGAAAAACATGTTGACGAAGCTATGAGCATCATCAAGAAAACGGTCGCCGATTACCTAAAAGCCAAGGATGCTGCATAATGAGCCATCATTATAAAACCCGGCATTTCCTTGACTTGGATTCACATGATAACCAGACACTGACGACAATTTTGCACACTGCACTGCGGCTGAAGAAGTTCCGTAATTGGCGTAAAGACTTGCATGGCAAAACATTAGCCATGATATTTGAAAAGCCATCCACCCGTACGCGTGTTTCATTTGAAGTTGCGATGAAAGAACTGGGCGGAGAAACGGTGGTCTTATCCGGCAAGGATATGCAACTGGGTCACGGCGAAAGTCTTGCCGATACCGCTAGGGTGCTGAGCCGTTTTGTCCAAGGGTTGATGATCCGTACCTTTGAGCAAAGCAATCTTACTGAAATGGCCGCCAATGCCAGCATTCCGGTTATTAATGGACTAACCAATTTTTCACATCCCTGTCAGGTAATGGCAGATTTGATGACTGCCTTTGAAAAATTCAAAAAGCTGAAAGGGCTGGAAGTTGCTTGGTGTGGCGATGGCAACAACAATGTGTTGACAAGCTGGATGCATGCCGCAGGAATCTTTGATTTTTCCATTCGGATTGCAGCGCCCGCAAGCCTTGCTCCCGATAAGGAAATATTGAAGAAGGCCAAAGCAAAAGCCAAAATTACCTATTCGGATAATTTACAGTCAGCATTAAAGAATGCCGATATTGTACTGACGGACACATGGGTTTCGATGCATGACACTAATGCCGACGAACGCCGCAAGCTATTGCAACCTTACCAGATTGATACAGCACAAATGGTACTTGCAAAACCTTCTGCTATTTTCATGCATTGCCTGCCTGCCCATCGCGGGGAAGAAGTAACCGATGCAGTCATGGATGGCGAGCAATCGGTTGTATGGGATGAAGCTGAGAACCGTTTGCATGTGCAAAAAGCTATCCTCTTATGGTGCTTTAGAAAAATTTAAGTTATCCACAGAAGATATTTGACATCTTTCGGCGGCATTGGCCGCCGCCTCGCTATTGGGCTCCCATACCAACTGCGTCTTTTATCATAAGCAAATAAAATGCCGCCAGTTGGTATAAGAGCGTGGACTCTTGCCCGTTTACCCTATAATTTTTTCGGCTTGAGATTTAACTCGTTTTAATCAGGCCACTCATGAAGCGTATCGTTGCACTTTGCCTACTTGCACTTCCACTTGCCTCATGCAGTTCCGATGGACCACGGGAAGCAACTCCTGTAGTAACACCCGGCGGCTGTCCACAACTTGCAATCATCCGTGATTTATCGGTCTATCAACATCCGGCTGCTGCCGATGAAACTAATCTGGTTATCAGTGCGCGTATGGGTAATCTCCAGCCCAATTGCCGAACTGACGAAGAAGGCAATGCGGTTTCAGACCCTTTAGCACAAACATCATTTGATGTTATTGCTGTACGTGGTCAATATACAGCCGGTAAACGCGCGGCCATGCCGTTTTCTGTTTCAATTGTTGATGCCAATGATCAGGTTATCAAAAAAGAAATCTATGAAATCCCTGTTGTGTTTCACGAAAACAGCCGCGAGCTGCGTTTGACCATCCCCGTAAATCCGAATGTGGGATTGGCAGGCCTTGATGAACCATCAAAATACCAAGTGCTTATTGGCTTCCAGCTCAGCGCCGAACAACTGAAAGCCAACACCAATTATTTTTCACAAATCGGACAACCGACCCCTCAAGAATAACCACCAACCGACGCCAAGGAACACATGACCGCAAACGCCCAAGCAAATGCAGCACCCCGCCGTACTACGCTTTATAATTGGCATCTTGCCAATGGCGGCAAGATGGTGGAATTCGCAGGTTACGAAATGCCCATCCAATACCCAACGGGTATTATGACCGAACATTTGCACACCCGTGAACATGCAGGCCTGTTTGATGTATCGCATATGGGGCAGATTGTACTGCGCGGCAGTGAAGCAGTAGCTGCGCTGGAGAAGCATGTTCCAAGCGATGTACAAAGTTTAAAGCCGGGACAAATGCGTTATTCTACATTGCTCAATGAATGGGGCGGCGTGATTGACGATTTGATTATTGTGCGCCCGGATACGGGTTACGATTTATGGGTAATTGTAAATGCATCCCGCAAGGAACATGACCTTGCGATTATTCGCGGCAAGTTGCCGAGCAATCTAATTGAGCTGGTAAACCGCGATTTAATCGCGTTGCAAGGTCCACACGCCACACATGTTATTCGTGCTCTCGCCGATAATGATGTGGTTGAAAAACTCGGCTTCATGAATTCAGCCTGGACAAAAATGAGCGGTATGCCCGTATTGCTGATGCGTTCAGGCTATACCGGCGAAGATGGTTTTGAAATTTCTGTTGACCCACAGAATACCGAAACACTCGTAAACATACTTATGCAAGATACAGATGTTAAACCGATTGGTCTGGGTGCGCGCGATACGCTTCGTTTGGAAGCCGGGCTTTGTCTGTATGGCCACGAACTGAATGAAAAAACCACTCCCGTGGAAGCTGGCCTTAAATGGGTTGTTAACAAGGCGCGCTTATCGCAAGGTGAGTTTGCTGGCGCATCAATTCTGGAATCTGAGCTTTTGAACTTACCGGAACGCTCCCGCGTGGGTATCATGGTGGATGATAAAGCCCCAGCCCGCGAAGGCACGGAAATCCAAAACACCAAAGGTGAAAAGGTTGGCGAGGTGACCAGCGGCGGATTTAGCCCTACACTGCAAAAACCAATTGCCATGGGGTATGTCGATAAACATTTGGCCGTAAATGGCACACGCCTGCAATTAATTGTGCGCGGACGCCCGCTTTCGGCACGTATTGTTCCATTACCGTTTGTACCACACCGTTATATTAACAAAGGAAAAATGCCATGATGAAATTTAGCAAAGACCATGAATGGGTACGTTTAGAGGGCGATGTTGCCGTTGTAGGCATCACTAATTATGCTCAAGGTGCATTAGGTGATATCGTGTTTGTCGAACTTCCCGAAACAGGAAAACAGGTTTCACAAGGAAAGCAGGCTGCGGTTGTTGAATCCGTGAAAGCGGCATCGGATGTCTACGCGCCATTATCAGGCGAAGTGATAGCCGTGAATGATAATTTGAAGAACGACCCTTCATTGATTAATTCTAGCCCGGAAGATACCGGTTGGTTTTTCAAAGTTAAACTCAGCAACAAAGCCGAGCTTGACGGGTTAATGGATGCAACCGCCTATAAAAAACATACTGGCGAATAAGTTACGTTTTATTTTTTATTTAAATAAATTAGAGGTGCTTCATGCGTTATTTACCGCTTACTGCACAAGACCGCAACGATATGCTGCAAAAAATCGGCGTTGCAACCGTTGATGACTTGTTCAAAGACGTTCCTGCGGCTGCAAAACTGAAAGGTCCTATTGCTGGCCTTCCCAACCATGCCAGCGAAATGGAAGTAGAACGCCAGTTGTCAAAGCTTGCCAATCAAAACATTTCTGCGGGCAGCGCGCCTTTTTTCTGTGGCGCTGGCGCTTACCGCCACCATGTTCCTGCATCGGTTGATCAATTATTGCTGCGCGGTGAGTTTTTAACATCTTATACGCCGTACCAGCCCGAAGTCAGCCAAGGCACACTGCAATACCTGTTTGAATTCCAAACACAGGTCTGCATGTTAACCGGTATGCCGGTTGCCAATGCATCGATGTATGATGGTTCAACAGGCACTGTTGAAGCTGTGATGATGGCAAACCGCGTGACTAAACGTGATCAAGCCATATTGTCTGGCGGGCTCCACCCACATTACCGCGATGTTGTAAAAACTCATGCTGATTTAAGTGGCTTTAAAGTTGAATGCTTACCGCCCACCGTGAAACAAGCCGAAAACTTAGCATCCAAAATCACGCAGCAAACATCATGTGTTGTTGTGCAAACCCCTGATGTATGGGGCCGCGTACATGATGTGACAGCGCTGGCAGAAGCTTGCCATAAAAATGGTACACTGCTGATTGTGGTGGTAACTGAAGTTGTTTCACTTGGCCTGCTGCCATCTCCCGGCAGCATGGGCGCAGATATTGTGGTATGCGAAGGGCAATCGATTGGAAACGGTTTGAATTTTGGCGGGCCATATGTGGGCCTCTTTGCAACCAAGGAAGAATATATGCGCCAAATGCCGGGTCGCCTTTGCGGGCAAACGGTTGACGCCGAAGGCCAGCGCGGTTTTGTGTTGACGCTATCAACGCGCGAACAACATATTCGTCGCGAAAAAGCGACCAGCAACATTTGCACTAATTCGGGGCTTTGCGCATTGGCATTCACCATGCACTTAACGCTGCTGGGTGAAGAAGGCTTGAAGAAACTCAGCCGCCTTAATCACGCTATGGCTGTGCAAACCGTAGATCGCCTCGCCAAAATTAGTGGCGTGAACGTGCTAAATGATAACTTCTTTAATGAATTCTCCGTTGAACTGCCAAAGCCAGCTGCGGAAGTTGTTGAACGCTTGGCAGCACAGAAAATTATTGCTGGCGTCCCTGCTAGCCGGCTTGATAATACGCCGGAGCTTAAGAACATCCTGCTAGTTGCAGTAACCGAAACCACCACGCCAGAGCATATTGAAGCGCTGGCGGTTGCCTTGGAAAAGGAGTGCCGCTAATGACCCAGCACGCAGCACGTAAAATGGATGAGCAGATGGACAGGAATATTCCAATGGTAAATGAAGGCCGTAAAACAACACCAGCAGAAGCAACACCCCGCTCTCAGCACCGCGGGATGCAGTTGGAAGAACCATTGATTTTTGAAATGGATGAAAAGGGCCGTTGCGGCGTTGATTTACCTGATGTGCCTAAAACCGCCACACGCCTTGGCGCTTTAAAGCCACGTGCAGAAATCGGTTTACCTGGAATTTCTGAACCGGAAATGGTGCGCCATTATACGCGTCTGTCACAAAAGAATTTCGGCATCGACAGCACGTTCTATCCGCTGGGCTCATGCACCATGAAGCACAACCCGCGCCTGAATGAAAAAATGGCACGCCTGCCAGGCTTTAATGATGTTCACCCATTACAACCTCAATCGACTGTGCAAGGTGCAATTGGCGTGATGAAGGAATTATCACACTGGTTGCTTACCCTAACGGGTATGAAGGCGCTTACGCTTGCGCCTGCTGCGGGTGCGCATGGTGAATTCGCTGGCATGGCTGCAATTAAAGCTGCGCTTCGGGCTCGGGGCGAAGACCGCAAAGTAGTGCTGGTTCCTGAATCAGCCCATGGCACGAACCCAGCCACTGCTGCTGCACTTGGCTTTACGGTTGTTAGCATCCCTGCCAATTCACGCGGGCGCGTTGACCGTGATGCCTTGATTGCGAAACTGGATAACACCGTTGCGGCGATCATGCTCACCAACCCCAATACCTGCGGATTGTTTGAAAATGAAATCGTTGAAATCGCGGCTGCTGTTCATAAGGCTGGCGCGTATTTCTACGGTGATGGCGCAAACTATAACGCAATTGTGGGCCGTGTTCGCCCAGCTGATTTGGGCATCGATGCGATGCACATTAACCTGCACAAGACATTCTCTACGCCACATGGTGGCGGCGGACCAGGCAGCGGCCCTGTTGTATTCTCTGAACGCCTTGCGGCCTATGTGCCTGTGCCTTACCTGAAAATTGAAGCCGATAAATTACAATTGGTGGAAGATGCTGCAACGCCCGATGCCACTATTAAATCATTTGGCCGACTAAAAGCGTTCCACGGGCAGATGGGTATGTTCACAAGAGCGCTGACCTATATTTTAAGTCACGGCGCAGATGGCCTTTATCAGGTAGCGAGCGATTCAGTGCTCAACGCCAATTACGTTCTGGCGAGCCTTAAGGATGTGATGAGCGCGCCGTTTGGCGATGGCCCATGCATGCATGAAGCTTTGTTTGATGACAGCTTCCTGAAAGATACCGGCGTGACAACGCTGGATATTGCCAAGGCATTACTGGATCGCGGCTATCACCCCATGACCATGTATTTCCCGTTAGTGGTTCACGGCGCATTCCTGATCGAGCCCACCGAAACGGAAAGCAAGCCAACGCTGGATGCCTATATTGCAACCATGCGCGAACTGGCGATCGCAGCGAAGGTAGCAAATAACAAGGATATGTTTTTGCAAGCCCCGACAACAACGCCGCGCCGCCGCCTTGATGAGACAAGGGCAGCGCGTCAGCCTGTGTTACGTTGGAAGAAAAGCTAAGATAGGCCGTAGCTTTTAACGAGCGAGCCGACGACGAGATACCAGCCGTCAACAAGTACGAAGAAAATAATCTTGAACGGCAGCGACACGACCGATGGCGGCAGCATCATCATACCCATGGCCATCAAGATGGATGATACAACCATATCAATAATCAAAAACGGCAAGAACAGCAGGAAACCGATTTCAAACGCGCGGCGCAGTTCCGAAATCATGAAGGCCGGAATAACGATGTGGTATGGAACATCTTCTGCCTTGGTGGTGTTTGGCAGTTTTGCAATATCCGCGAACAGTTTTAAATCCTTCTCACGCGCATAATGCATCATGAAGTCATGGAATGGCTGCGCGGTTAGCTTTATTGCATCCTCTTCCTTTATTTTCTCCGCCATCATCGGCTTAATACCTTGTTCATACGCTTTGTTAAACGTCGGCGCCATGATGAAGAAGGTCAGGAACATCGCAAGGCTGATAATTACGGTGTTGGGCGGTGTTTGTTGCAAACCCAAAGCAGTGCGAAGCAATGAAAGCGAGACAACAATACGTACAAACGATGTCACCATCATCAAAATCGATGGGGCCAGCGACAATACTGTAATCAGCATAACCAGCTGAACAATTTGCGATGCGGTAGAGCCGCCTTCCTGCCCGCCGACATTCAGATTGATGCTTTGCGCAGCTGCCGGAAATGCCATTCCGATAAAACAAATTAATGCAGCAAGCAGAACGGGAAGAAAACGGATGCTATGTTTTTTCATTTGAACCTTTATGAGCGATTCCTGTTTCAACCACAATCGGGCTAGCGCCACCCAAGAGCAAAAGATGCTCCACATCATCACGGCGGACCAGAACCAAACGATGCCGGGCATCAAGCGGAGTGACATCCAGCAATTGGGTGCGTGACTTGCCTTGCTTGATTGCCATGGGCACGCCAAGACGGTTACCATATTTTTTTAATACCCAGGCCAGCGCCCCAAGCAGCGCCAAAACCAGCGCAAGAGATAGAAGCGCACGTGCAAATAAATCTTCCGGCAAGGCTAGTTCCCCTTAGTTGTAACTGGGGTTGTAATCGGCGGTACGCCGTAAGCCTGATTAGCGCGCAAACGGTTATGGGCCTGCATGCTTTCGTGCGGCGCTGTCTTGCGGAGGACAAGTTCAAGATTATCCAGTATCTGAATAACGGCTTCCAGTTTTGGCAAAAGCTGCAAGCGCATGGAACCTTCGGTTTTTACAACCTCAGCGCATAAAAATTCAACTTGCTCATCCAAATCACGTAAATCAATCAACCCGCCTTCACGTACCACGCGTTCGCTCGCTTCCAAGGCAAGGCGCAGCGCTTCCAACTCGTCACTCGGATTAAACCCCTTTGGATCAAATGTTGCGCTCATGTCGTTTGGGGATCCCCCGAATTGGCCTGATTGGTGTTACCCACATTTGTATTACCCAGTGCAGAATTTGCTTCAAACACCCGGGCAAGAACTTCCGCAACCGCTATGACTGCTTCCGCTGGAATATGGTGGTCAAGGTCAAGCATTGCCAGCAACTCAACCAGATCTTCATCTTGACGCACTTTTATATTATTTTCAAAAGCTAGCTTTAGAATCTGTTCGGCTAAAAGACCTCGGCCGCTGGCAATCACCCGTGGTAATGCGTTTGGATTGCTGCCGCCTTCGATTGCTACGGCAGTTTTAGGGCCTTTTTGGGCCTCATTCTTCTCTTCGCCATACGTTACATCTATTGGCATACCTAGTGTCCCGATTCTGAAGTTCGGTTTATTCTACTGCTGTCATTATCGAACTTCAGAATCGATAAGGACACCAGTAAAACTATAAAACTAGTGTGGTTCAGACCTTGAAGTCCGCTAAGTAGCGTGAACCCAAGTATTAAGCGGATTTCAAAGTCACCACACCAGAGCTTAGTGCCCGTTGTGGTTATTAAATCGTTAACACGTTTAACTATCTTCCGTGAGCTTGGTGTTTCAAGAGATGTGCCAAGCACCTCATGCCTGCCTCATTTCCTGAATCATTTCAATGTAGTTACGAAGTTGGAACGGTTATTGCAATGATAGGATTCAGATAAAGCTTTACGTATTATTAAGCGTGATGGACGCAATGTAGAGCTTAGATATTTTAAAGGGCGAAATGTCGCTTTAGGGAAACGAAAAATGGGACTTACAAATTTATTTTCGCTGCTTTCCGAAAAGATGGAATATCTAACCCAGCGTCAGGGTGTGATAGCGCAAAACATCGCGCAAGCGAATACGCCAGGCTACAAGCCAAAAGATATCGTCAGCTTTGACGAAGTTTTGCAAAAACAGATTTCAAGCGGCACCGGCAGCGCACGCAGCGGTGGCTTTCAATTAGCAACCACCAATCCTAAACATGTACAGGGCCTTAGCAGCGGCGGTGGACTTTACAAAACATCAAAAGAAAACGACGTGTATGAAGTAAAGCCATCTGGCAATGCGGTTGTTCTTGAACAGCAAATGAGCCAGATGTCGGATACCACCGCGCAGTATCAAATGATGACCAGTCTTTACAAAAAGACGCTGGGCCTTCTTAGAACTGCGCTTGGCAGAGGTGGTGCATAATGCGCAGCACTGATTTTTCAGATGTATTTAAAGTAGCGACCGCAGGCATGCGTGTGCAAGGCGAACGCCTGCGCATTATCGCAGAAAACATTGCAAATGCTGATAGCACGGGTCTTTCACCCGGCGCAGAACCATATCGTCGCCGCCAGATTATCTTTAAAGAAGTGCTGGATAATACATCGGGTTTGTCCACTGTAAAGGTTGCGGCAGTAACGGGTGATACCACACCGTTCATCAAAGAATTCAATCCAAAACATCCTGCTGCTGACGCAGAAGGCTATGTATTAAAACCAAACGTAAAGCCGCTGGTCGAAGGCATTGATATGCGCGAAGCCCAACGCAGCTATGAAGCGAATTTGAGTGTTATTGATACAATAAAAAGCATGTTAGCCAGAGCACTGGATGTTTTAAGAGGATAATGGAGAACCATCATGGTTGTTAATGTAGGCGATGTTCTGAAATCATACCGCAATACCATCAAAACACTTGATGAAGGTGCAGGCGGTGCTGATGAAGCAGGCAAAACAGGCCAATTCGGCGATATTCTTGGCAATATGCTGAACAGCACAGTTGATAGCCTGAAGACTTCGGAAAAAGTTTCGCTTTCTGCCGTACAAGGCAAAGCCAGCATCAATGAAGTGATTACAGCCGTTAGCTCTGCCGAAACTGCTTTGCAAACCGTTGTCACCATCCGCGACCGCGTCATCGCCGCATATCAGGAATTGATGCGCAGCGCGGTTTAGGTTAGGCTTTTTCGTATCACCATTTCTAATACCTTGCCTTTAAGGAATCACCGTGAACGAAGCCGATATTGTCGATATTGCACGTGAATCCATTATCGTCATGCTGCGCGTTGGCGGTCCATTGTTGATTGTGGGATTGATTATCGGCGTGCTCATCTCGCTCATTCAAACGGTAACGCAAATTCAGGAAGCAACCCTCGCCTTTGTTCCAAAATTATTAGTGATGTCGATCGGCTTGCTGCTCATGCTGCCGTTTATGATTACCAGCCTCACCACCTATACCGAAGGTTTGTTTGCGCGCATCGCGTCGTTTGGTCAAATATAGGATATTGACGGTATGTCGATTGATCTTGCGCAGTTCATCACCGGAAACGTATTTGCTTATCTTCTAATCTTCTGTCGTATTGGTTGCATTTTTATGATTATGCCTGGTGTTGGCGAAAGCTTTGTACCAGCACGTGTGCGCTTGCAACTCGCACTATTAGTTAGCTTTATTTTATTGCCCCTGCTTGCACCGCAACTTCCTGCCATGCCCGAAGATGCATTTCGCGTATGCGAATATATTTTGATTGAAGCAGGCGTTGGTATTTTTATCGGTTTTATCATGCGCCTGCTCCTCAGCACGCTGGAAGTTGCAGGAATGCTCATTGCCCTGCAAATCGGTTTATCGAACGCAATGGTTTTAAACCCGACTATTCAAAGCCAAGGCTCTGTTACCGGTACACTTCTTAGTATGCTTGGCATTGTATTGCTATTTGAAAGCGGCCTTTTGGACATGACACTCAAATCATTCGTTCAAAGCTATGTGGTGTTCAAGCCAGGCGCATTTATCGCGATTGGCGATATGACGCATTTTATTTCCCAAAGTGTCAATGATAGTTTCTCGCTTGCGCTGCGGCTCGTTGCACCCTTTATGATATTGGGCGTTGTGTTCCAGCTCACGGGCGGTTTAATGGTCAAAATGATCCCGCAGATGCAGATTTTTTTTGTGCTTGCGCCACTTCAAATTCTGTTCGGTCTTGCCATTCTGGCTGCAAGCCTTGGCACCATGATGGCGGTATGGGGCAGAGGTTATGAAGAAATTTTCACGCGTATCTTTTCCATTCCATCCGTTATTTAAGGGATAGCAATGGCAGAAGATGATGATGACAGTCAAAAAACCGAAGACCCCACCGCGAAACGGCTGAGTGAAGCGCGTGAACAAGGTAATCTGCCTATCAGTCGTGATGTTGCGACATGGACCTTGCTGCTGGGGATTGTATTATCGGTGATGGTGCTTTTCCCCATGTTGGGACAGCAGATGATGATCCCCTTAACAGCGCTGATTGAGAAAGCAGGCGAAACACAGTTGAGTGATGGCGGATATCAATCCGTATATCTCTATATCCTTGGTTCGTTTGGCCCGCCAGTATTGGCTGTTGTGTGCGTGTTAATGGCAATGGGTGTATTGGGCTGGATTGTGCAAACAGGCATTTTTTTCAGCCCTGGCCTTATAAAACTCAAATGGGAACGCCTTAGCCCGCTTGCAGGCATCAAACGGTTATTCTCGGCAAATTCGCTTGTCGAACTTTTGAAAAGCATTGGAAAAATCGTAATAGTTGGCAGTGTTGCATGGATTTTGATAACGCCAACTTTTCATCAATCAGAAAGCATGACAGGCATCAGTAATGATGACCTTATTTCTACAACCTATAATCTTTCTATTCATATCATTTTCTCTGTATTCCTTGTGTTCACAGTGATTGCAGCAATCGATTTGGCTTATCAGCGCTTTACGTATTTTAAAAATATGCGCATGACCAAGCAGGAAGTGAAAGACGAAAACCGCCAATCGGAAGGTGATCCGCATGTGAAGGGGCGCCTGCGCCAAATCCGAGCAGAAAAAGCCAAGAAGCGCATGATGGCCGCCGTGCCCAAAGCAGATGTGGTGATTACCAACCCGACCCACTTTGCTGTTGCCCTGAAATACGACCCGGCAAAGATGCAAGCCCCCGTATTGCTTGCCAAAGGGCAAGATTTAGTTGCCCTTAAAATCCGTGAAGTAGCGGATAAAAGCAAAGTGCCAATTGTTACGAATCCGCCATTAGCAAGAGCGCTGTTTGCTACCGTTGAAATCGACCAGGAAGTGCCGCCCGAGCATTACCGTGCAGTGGCTGAGGTTATTTCCTATATCTATCGGCTTAAAAAGATAACGCCGCAGAAGAAAAACTAAGTTGTGTTATGGGCTACAGCTTTTAAGCTGTTAATCCATGAAAACAGATTCGGCTAAAGCTCAGCGTTCTTCCAGAAAACCTGCTGCATCGGTTGGTAAAAGTCTCGAAGCTTCGGATGAAGCGATGGGTCTTCTTGCCGCAACCGGCAAACAGGAAACCAGCGAACGTCAACATCGCCTTTTAATTGTTGCCATCAGTGCAGGGATTCTGGTCGCGCTGGTATTCAGTATGGTGGTGCTCGCCAATCTGGACATGGCGCCCTATAAAGGCATCGCAGGGATACTGATTGATGTGGCTATCATCATTCTGGCGATTGTGATTGGCCGTAATCTTCATAAAATTTCACGATTTGGAAAAATTGAAACCATTTTAGCTGAAGCGTTTCAAGCAGCATTTAATCCTCAGGTAATTGTGGACAGCGATGGCAGAGCAGTGTTGACCAATAAGGCTTATGATTACTGGGTCAGCAAGTCGGGAAGCAATGTCGAAGCAGTGGTTTCAAGCAAGTTCAGCGAAAACGCGACTGTTGCTGCCGAATTCCAGAAATTGCGCAAAGCCGCGCGCACCAATCAGCCATCGCAAGGCGAATTACCGGTAATAAAAGGCGGGAAAATCACCGAGTGGCGGCGTGTAATTGTACGTCCACTGCCGACAACCGGATATATCATCTGGCGCTTTGAAGACATCAGCGAACGTAAACGCGCCGAACAAGCGGTGCGCGAGGAACAAGCCAAGCTGATTGACTTCATGGCACATGCGCCCGTGGGCATTTATTCGGCCGACCAAAATGGACGTTTCCGTTTTGTTAACCGCACGCTTGCTGAATGGTTGGGCTGCAGTATTGAAGAGCTAACCAGCGGCAGCATTAAATTGCATGATGTTATTGCACAAAAGCTGGAGGGCGTTGTGCCATACGGAGTTGCTACGGGCCCCGATGGCCATTTGCGCGGCGATAGCTTCATGCGCAGCAAAAAGGGACGCGTATTTCCGGTATCAATCACCCAAACGGTGGTGATGAATGAAGACGGGCAAACGCTTCGCACCCGTTCAATTGTTCGCGATTTAACACCTGAACAATCTTGGCAGGAAGCACTAACCCTTTCCGAGCAACGCTTCCAACGCCTATTTGCCGAAGCACCAATCGGCGTTGCATTGCTGAACGCTACCATGCAAGTCGAAGAATGCAACCAGGCATTCACTGCGTTGATTAGGCGCAACAAAGAAGATATTCTGAAAAAGAACTTCATCAACATGATTACCGATGAACGGCAAGCAGCGATCGCCGATGAACTGGCCGCCGTATTGTCAGGCCGCGATTTGCAAAAACCGATTGAACTGCGCGGCATGGGCGATGCCAGCTCCGTTGCATTCATTTACGCAAAGCGTTTTGCATTGTTGGGCCATACATCAAACGAAGAATTATCCAGCCCGCAGCAAACGGGATTAATGCTGTACTTCATCGATTTCAGCGAACAAAAACGTATTGAAGCGCAACTTGCGCATTCCGTAAAACTGCAAGCCATTGGCCAATTAGCAGGCGGCGTCGCGCATGATTTCAACAATCTGCTCACCGCGATGATCGGGTTCTGCGACTTGCTGTTGCAACGTCATAAACCCGGCGATCAATCCTTTGCTGATATCATGCAGATTAAGCAGAATGGTAATCGCGCCGCAAACCTTGTGCGCCAGCTTCTTGCCTTCTCGCGCCAGCAAACCCTACAACCTAAAGTACTCAGCGTGACGGATGTATTGGCAGAACTCGCCAATCTTCTACGCCGTCTGATCGGTGCCAATGTCGAATTGAAGATGGTGCATGCGCGTGACGTTGGCCTTATCCGCGCTGACCAGGGCCAGCTGGAACAAGTGATCATCAATCTGGTCGTGAATGCACGTGATGCGATGCCACAAGGCGGCACCGTCACCATCAGCACCAGCCCGCATCACCAAGACAGCGCGGTGACCAGAGGCCAAGACATCATGCAGCCCGGCGATTACATCAAAATAGCAGTAGCCGACCAAGGCATGGGCATTCCTAAGGAAAACATCCAGCGCATCTTCGAACCGTTCTTCTCCACGAAGGAAGTCGGCAGCGGAACCGGCCTTGGCCTTTCCACCGTATACGGCATTGTGCGCCAAACGGGCGGCTTCATCGAAGTGGATAGCACGGTTGGTAAAGGTTCCACCTTCACCATCTATCTGCCGCATCATATCGAAAAAGAAAAACCAGCCGATGCTGTCGTTGAAGTGGTACGCGAAAAGAAGACGTCAGATTTAACCGGCGCAGGTACCATTTTGCTGGTTGAAGATGAAGACGCCGTGCGCGTATTTGGTGCACGCGCTCTGCGCAATAAAGGCTACAATGTTCTGGAAGCCCGCGGCGGTGAGGAAGCATTGACCATTATTGATGAACAAGGCGGCAAGATCGATCTGCTCATTAGCGACGTCGTCATGCCGCAAATGGATGGCCCAACCTTGGTGCGTGAAGTGATGCGCCGCAAGCCTGATACAAAGGTGGTATTCATCTCCGGCTATACCGAAGATAAATTCCGCGAACAACTGCGCGAAGGCGAAGTTGTGCATTTCCTATCTAAACCGTTCAGCTTGAAACAGCTCGCGAGCAAGGTGAAGGAAGTTCTAACCGGAGAAATCGAAGAATAGAAATACAAGAACAGCGGAATTAACCTGCGCCGCCACCTGCGCCTGCGTAAGGCGATGGCGCATTGGGTTTTACGGAGTTGACTACTTTATATCCGCCGCCCGCGCCTTCACCGCGGCCGCCCGAGCCTTTATACGCATAGTCATCACCGAAATAGCCGTAATCAAACACAGCGATACCATAAAAATCATAGGACCATACCATTTCCGTGATGCTAAGGGAGTTGTCGGAGAAACACTGGTTCTCATACGCGACGTCAATCACGCGCGGCGCACGCATTGCATGTTCTTCATGCGATGCCCCAATCGTGTTGTATTGATCTTTCCGCGACGTCATCATGGTTCAGAGCTTCTAATTGTGCTCATATTTTGCAGCAACAACCCGGCTACCAGGACGCAAAGGTTCATCCATTGAACGGCCTACCGATTTCCCTGAAGGGTCTTTCATCATGATTTCGCCCGACCCATCTGAAGGATGAACGGCTCCTAGTAATGCTGAGCCGAAATCTGCAACTGCTTCTTGGGTTCTTGTCATGGCTATATCCCTAAAAAAATTAGCTGATTGCATGAGAATACGTGAAAGTATTTAAACTTTTATTTAATTTCTTGGTTAATGTTTATTACCGTAACGATTATTTCCCTTTATTTTTATAGGCATAGACAGTTTTTTCTGACTTAACCACAATTTTTATCAGTAAAATCTTGGCCAGAGCTGTACTCCTCATAGCTATGGAATCATCCAAAAAACAAATCCACATAAAGAACAAAAATAGAACTTGAAATTGGGAACAAACCATGAATAATGACATGCATAGTTATTCCCCAAGTACTTAAAAAATGGTCCTCACGAAAATCCCTTTACCTAAATGGAGTCCCCTATGTCTAATCCTAAAGCCCCGTTACGTGTAATCCCCAATGAAAAAGGCGACAGCATGAGCCAATCCGCTGCCAAGGAAATGAACCCAGAAAAGCAAAAAGCATTAGACGCTGCGTTGACCCAGATTGAGCGCGCATTTGGTAAGGGCTCCGTAATGAAACTGGGAACCCGTGAATCTATCGATATTGAAACCATCTCAACCGGCTCACTTGGACTTGATATTGCGCTGGGCATTGGTGGATTACCCCGTGGCCGTATCATTGAAATTTACGGCCCTGAAAGCTCAGGTAAAACCACCCTTGCGCTGCATGTCCTTGCACAATCACAAAAAATGGGCGGCACCTGCGCATTTGTTGATGCTGAACACGCCCTTGACCCATCCTATGCCAAAAAACTTGGAGTAAACATCGATGATCTCCTTATCTCCCAGCCTGACACCGGCGAACAAGCTCTTGAAATTGTGGATACACTCGTTCGCTCTGGCGCAATTGATGTGCTGGTGGTTGATAGCGTCGCCGCTCTTGTTCCAAAGGCTGAAATTGAAGGCGAAATGGGCGATAGCCATATGGGCCTCCAAGCTCGCTTAATGAGCCAGGCTTTACGTAAACTCACCGCGTCCATCTCCCGTTCACGTTGCATGGTGATCTTCATCAACCAGATCCGCCAGAAGATCGGCGTGATGTTTGGTAATCCTGAAACGACCACTGGTGGTAATGCACTGAAATTCTATGCTTCGGTTCGTCTTGATATCCGCCGTATTGGCGCAATCAAAGACAAAGAAACCGTTGTTGGAAACCAGACACGTGTCAAAGTTGTAAAGAATAAAATGGCTCCTCCTTTCCGCGTGGTAGAATTCGATATCATGTACGGCGAAGGCGTTTCAAAGCTTGGCGAACTGATTGATCTAGGTGTTAAAGCGGAAGTAGTCGAAAAGTCTGGCGCATGGTTCTCATACGATGGACAACGCATCGGCCAGGGCCGTGAAAACTGCAAGCAGTTCTTAAAAGACAACCCTGCAATTGCCGAAGCTATTGAAAACGAAGTGCGTTCAAATGCTGGCCTTGTTGCTGGCGCTATGATGGAAGGCGATACCGGAGGCGGTTCTGACGCCGACGAATAGGCCTTTTTTGTATACCTCCTGCACCTAATTATTGACTCATACAGACCCTCTAGCGCATTGTTAGAGGGTCTTTTTTTTAACAATTAATAGGTTGATGACTATGGCTGTAGCGTTTCATGATCGTGATGGTAAAATTTGGTTTGACGGTAAAATGATTGATTGGCGCTCTGCCAATATTCACGTCTTAACCCATGCATTACATTACGCTGGCGCGGTCTTTGAAGGTGAGCGTGTATATGGCGGCCAAGTATTCAAGCTGCGTGAACATACCCAGCGCCTGCTCGATTCGGCTGTAACCATGGGGTATAGCATTCCTTACACGTTGCAACAGCTTGAAGAAGCAACCATGGAAGTTGTCCGCACGCAGAAAATTGTTGATGGGTATGTGCGACCTATTGCTTGGCGCGGCAGTGAAATGATGGGCGTTGCTGCACAGAAAAATCTAATCCATGTAGCAATTGCCGTATGGGAATGGCCGAGCTATTTCGACCCCGAAGCTAAAACCAAAGGCATCCGTCTGACTATGAGTAAATGGAAACGCCCATCACCCGAAACAGCACCTGTTCACGCCAAAACATCCAGTCTTTATGCGATTTGCACACTTGGAAAGCATGAAGCTGAAAATGCAGGGTGTCATGATGCCTTGATGCTGGATTGGCGCGGACAAGTTGCGGAAGCAACCGGTGCTAATTTTTTCATGGTAAAAAATGGCGAAATTCACACCCCAACGCCTGATTGCTTCCTGAATGGTATTACCCGCCAAACTGTAATTGAACTGGCACGCGGCATGAATATTAAAGTAACGGAACGCGCGATTATGCCGGAAGAACTAAAAACCGCGGATGAAATCTTCCTCACTGGTTCCGCAGCAGAAGTGACTGCAGTGGGTCAAATTGCAGATATGACCTTTAAAGTAGGGCCAATTACACAGAAACTTGCTGAAGCCTATTCCGCAGAAGTACGCAAACCTGTCGCCAAAGCCGCTTAAATCTTATTTTATTTTTTCAAACAGTATTTGATCGCGCCATGCGCCTTCAATCTGCATATTTGTTTTTGAAAGCCCGATTTCGCGGAAATTTAAGCCACGTAATAAACGTAGGCTGCGTTCATTTTCTGGCATAACAGTGGCTTCAAGGCGTTGCAGGCCAAGCTGTTCAAACGCGAATGGCAATATCAGTGAAATGGCTTCGCGCATAACGCCTTTTCCGGCAAAGGGCGCGCCCATCCAGTAGCCGAGTGTCCCTACCTGATAGACACTGCGCTTGATATCAGTAACAGTAATACCCCCCAGCAATCCACCTTCCATATTATCTGGCTCGCGACGAAAAATAAGAAATGCATATTCGCGGTCCTGAACCCAGCGCCGCACAAAACGCCGCCATTGGCGCATGTAAAAACTTTGCGTGACCGCATCTTTTGGCCATAACGGTTCCCATGGAATTAAAAAACTGGTACTTAAGTGCCGTAACTTGGTCCATTCCTCCCAATCGCCAACATCCGGCATACGCAGAATGATATTCGTACCCTCTAGAATAGTATCATAGGATGCACGGCATCGCCGCCCACGTTCCCCTGCAACTAATGCCATCAGTGTTTGCAATAAGAAGCTCATTAATGCCTATAATCTGAATGCGGCAGCAATAGCGTCTTCTTTTGGTACGCTGCCAAGTGGCCCCACAAACGCGCTAGCAGGCGCTTTCTTCAGCACATTCGTTGCAAGACGCTGAATATCAGCGTTTGTTACCGCTTCAATTCGTTCCAGAATTTCCGCATTCGGTACTATCCGGTTATACATCAGCTGGTTGAATGCCAGTTTTTCAGCACGGCTCATCGTGCTTTCCTGCGACATGAAGAGCGATGAACGCAATTGTGCTTTGGCACGATTCAATTCCTCATTACTTACATGCTTGGTAACGAGCTGCAATTGCTCTGCAACAACGGGCAATAACTCGGTAATCTTATCAGGATCAGTGCCCGCATACACACCAAAGCTACCGCTGTCCCTATGGGCAGAAACGAATGAATATATACTATATACCAGTCCGCGCTTTTCTCGCACTTCCTGAAACAAGCGCGATGACATACCACCGCCCAGTAGCGTGGAAAGTACAGATAACGCAAAATAATCCTTATCTAGATATGACAATCCTTCGAATGCCAGCGCCATATGCAGCTGTTCAATGTCACGGTCTTCGCGCATGTCACCGCTTTGAAATTGCGCAGCATCAATCTTGGTTTTCGATGCAGAAGGCAATTTAGTCAAATGCGTATTTGCATAATCAACCATCTGGTCATGATGAACTGCGCCTGCCGCCGCAAAAATCATCTGTGGGCCTGTATAATTGCTGTTAATATAGTGTGTTAAGCGATCACGCTTTAAATTACGGATAATATCCGCCGAACCCAACACAGGCCGACCAAGACCGGAATTGGGATATGCGGTTTTTTGTAAATAGTCGAATAAAATATCATCTGGCTGGTCTATTGATTGACCAATTTCTTGGATAATTACGCCGCGCTCACGGTCCAATTCGTCCTTATCAAGCGAAGCATTCTGCATCATATCGCACAGAATATCGGCGGCAAGGGCGACATCTTGTTTCAAAACCTTGGCATAATAGGCTGTTGATTCACGGGTCGTATAGGCATTCAGATGCCCGCCAACATTTTCCATCTCGGCCGAAATATCAAATGCGCTGCGCCGCTCTGTGCCTTTGAACAACATATGTTCAACAAGATGCGCAACACCATTGTCGGCTGCTTCTTCATGGCGCGTACCCACACCAACCCAAAAACCAATCGACGCCGTTTCGACATTTTCCATCATGTCAGTTACAACACGCAAGCCGCTGGGCAATGTGCTTATTTGAACAGTCATTTTATTCCTTAATGCTGAAACAGCTTAGCGCGTCTCGATAAAATTCACAAAAGCCGCATAATCATTTGGCATAACGGTAAATCGCTCTGGCCGTTGATATAAATCAGCCAAATGCGGCGGCAAGGGCGGATTTTGGCCTGTTACTTCGCGCACAATTTCAGGGAACTTGGCAGGGTGCGCGCACGCAAGGCTGATAATTTGCCCCGGCAACTGGCTGCGGAAACGATTTGCAATCGTCACGCCAACGGCCGTGTGTGGATCAAGCAAAATACCATGCTTTTCCCACACAGCTTTAATCGTTGCCTTCGTATCTTCATCACTTACCGATGAAGCCATAAATTCGTTTTTGAGCATACTGTGTGCTGCCGACGGCAACTGCACATCTTTGTGTGCAGCAATCTGCTGCATTGCGGCTTTCACTTGCCCAGCATCTTCGTTGAGCAATTCATATAAATAACGCTCGGCATTGCTTGCAATTTGAATATCCATGCTGGGAGACAAGCTTGGCGACACAACACCGCTAGTCATTAGGCCAGTTTCAATAAATTTTGTCATGCTGTCATTTTTATTGGTAGCAATCACAAGGCGGTGAATGGGCAAACCCATTTTTTTTGCCACATGGCCAGCAAACACATTTCCGAAATTGCCGGTTGGCACAACAAAGTTTACCGGTTTTTCAAGCGCACCCGCCTTCAGGCCAGCATAGAAATAATAAACCACCTGCGCCAGAATACGCGCCCAGTTAATCGAATTGACAGCTGTCAGCGTGTGTTTCTTGCGCAACTCCTGATTGTTGAATGCTTGCTTGACCAAAGCCTGGCAGTCATCAAACGAACCTTCCAGAGCAACGGCAAAGACATTTGGCGCATCAACGCAGGTCATTTGACGGCGCTGTACTTCCGATGGACGGTTATGCGGATAAAGAATGATGACCTTAATACCGGGAATGCCACGGCAACCTTCAATTGCTGCCGAACCTGTATCACCGGAAGTTGCACCAATTACGGTCATGGAACCACCGTGCTTATACGTAAAATGCCCAAACACACGGCCAAGAAATTGTAAGGCTACATCTTTAAATGCCAGTGTCGTGCCGTGGAATAATTCCAGTAATGAAAGCTGATCATCTACTTTGGTCAACGGTACAACATCCGGATGATCAAATCCCGCATAGGTATCTTGTACCAAGGCAGCCAATTCACCTGCTGACAAACTATCCCCGACAAAAGGCTGCATAATTCGCTGCGCCAACTGGATATAGGAAAGCGTTGATAGCTTGCGTAGTTCGTCAACACTGAATTGTGGCCATGTTTCAGGCACGAACAATCCGCCATCACTTGCAAGACCGCGTGCCACAACACTTTCAAAATCCGGAACGGCGTCTCCGCCTCTGGTACTGATATAACGCATGATTAGTCCTTGGAAACGAGCTTGGTATGTGAAGCAACATAAATCACGCATAAGGCGAAGGCGAGCAAAAACCAAGTTAGCGAATAAGCCTTGTGGTTATTGCTTATATTGAGCAGGCGCGATTTTAACAATTCATGTTGTACGCTACCCCATTCAAAAATCGGTATAAAAATAACAGGTTCCACCTTATCCAGTGGGCGAATGGGCTCGCTGCCGATTTCCTTCAGCACAATAAAATTTGCTGCATCTTCCAAAGGTACAAAAATACCCAGTTGTTCATGAGGTGGTTCATTAGCCAACTGTTCGTTGGTAGGCCAACGCAGACCCCCCGCTCTCCACTCTTCCATCGTTAGAAAATCCGATTTACGAATGAACCAGCGGTTGTCATTCCATGTTTCAGGAAAATAAAGCTGAAACCCAATACCATGTTCCGATGTATGGGAAAACGTATAATATGGCCGCGCGATTTTCACCGATGCCGTAACATACGCGCCGCGATAATAGAGATCGGAAACAGGTCCATCCGGAAGCCCTTTCAATACCATCGGTTTTTCAGCAAGCCGTGCAGATCGCTCCGCAATCAGTGCGGTTTTCCATTCTCCACGCTGCATCTGCCATGTGCCAAGCGCCAACAATAGCGCAACTATCACCGCTGTGGTGATGCTTGGCCCAAGCTTTGGCGTGAATTTGAGTGTTGGAAGTGCCATTACTGAAAAATTTCTGGTCTGTTTTTGTATTGCAGTGCAACGGTTAGCGCTTTTGCCGGACGCAACATCCCAAGCGTAGCGCCAAGGATAAGCACGCCCCACAGCACCCCATGGATCCATAAAGGCCAATCAACACGCATGGCAATAATAATAGCGGGCGGCACCATGCAAAAGCCTAAAATAAAAATCAGGAATACCGCAGGACCATCGCCATTATCGTTTTTGGCGAGTGGCAACCGGCAAACAGCACAATAATCAACGAGCGTAATATAACCTTTGAATAATGCGCCCTGCCCGCATTTTGGACAGCGGCACGCTACTCCTTTGGCAAGCAGGCTGGATAGATTATCCATGTCCTGGCACTTGCGGACCCGAACCCCACCAGTAAACAGATGTGAAGAGGAACAGCCATACCACGTCAACGAAGTGCCAATACCAAGCGGCAGCTTCAAAACCAAAATGGCTATCCTTGGTGAAATGACCTTTTGCTGTGCGCACCCAAGCAACTATCAAGAAGATCGTCCCGATCAGCACGTGGAACCCGTGGAAGCCCGTTGCCATAAAGAAGGTTGAAGGAAAAATGCCATCCTTAAAGCTGAAATGACCGTTCATATATTCGTAAACCTGAAAACAGGTAAACAGTATGCCGAGCAATACGCTTAAGCCCAAAGCTTGAATTGCATCTTTGCGGCGACCTTCTACCAATGCTTCGTGAGCAAAAGTCACGGTCGAGCCCGAAAGCAGAAGGATAATCGTCATCACGAAAGGTAAATCAAACGGATCAATTGTGTGAATACCCTTTGGTGGCCAAACACCGCCAACTGGATAAAGCGCGGAACTGAAATACGCCCAGAAAAAAGCAACAAAGAACATAACTTCTGAGGCGATGAATAATGCCATACCATAACGAAGGCCGATTTTTACTAGCGGGCCATGCAGTTTTTCAACATAGGCTTCTTTAATCACGTCTTTCCACCAATAGAACATGACGGCCAGAACGGCGATCGCACCAAGGATTAAAACCTTGCTGTCGAATTCAAAGGCAAAGCTACCCAAAGTAAGTTTGATTTTATGCATAAATAAAATCATACCCACAGCCAATATACCTGCAGCAAATGCGCCAAGCAGCGGCATGATGGACGGCGCAACCAAGTGATAAGGTTGCGGGATGCCACTGTCCTCGTATTCATTTTCGCGATGTTCAGACATACTGTTCTCCTTTAAGGCCAAAATTAAGGTATATTTTTTGCTGTTTCCAGCAATTGGGTTTGTTTGATATCAAATTTTTTCTGCGCTTGTGCAAGCGTTGGGCTTTTGGCAGCAAAAAAGGTATAAGAAAGCGTGATGGTTTTTACATCATCCATTTGTCTGTCGCTTGCCAAGGCTGGATCAACAAAAAACTGCACGGGCAACTCAGCGGTTTCACCAGCCTTTAACGGCTTTTCATCAAAGCAGAAGCATTGAACCTTATTAAAATATAATCCGGCACGATCAGGCTGCACATTATATACAGCCACGCCGATATCATTGGTTTTGCTTTGGCTGCGCGCTTCATAAATAATTTTTTGCGCTTCGCCGATACGTACTTCAATTTCGTTGATTGCGGGCTTGAAACTCCACAACAATCCGGGCGCCACATCGGCGTTGAAACGGATTTTAATCTTGCGATCCAAGATGCCGTCTTGCAATGGCGCAGCTGCAACCTGTGTTGCACCACCATAACCCGTCTTTTTGCAATAGAGATTGTAAAGCGGAACAGAGATGAATGCCAATGCAAGCATAACAAAAACGCCACCCGCCAGCTTCATGCCAACGCTGCGGTTTTTGCTTTGCAGATTATCAGATGGCTTCGCCCCAAATTGCTTCATGGTTGCACGCCGCCATGAATATGGATTTTAACAACGGTGACCACATAAATAATTACCACAAAAGCAATCAGCCCAATGGCAATTGCCCAATTACGTTTTGCGCGCGCAGGCGGAATGGAAATCTTTACAACTGGCTCGCTCATAGCTGCCATCCTGTAGCTGGGAACCCGGCCACACGTTCAATCAGCAGCGCCATAAACAGAGACGTCAAATAAAGCAGCGAGAATTTGAACATACCTTTGGCGATCTTATAATCTTTGTCAAAGAACACGGCGGCTGCGTAAGCAATAAAGCCGATGCTGAATAGAATCGCGGTTATCGCATATAACCAGCCCGCAAATCCAAGAAAGCATGGCGCCAATGCAATGGGAACAAGCAATAAGGTATAGACAAGCATCTGGATTTTTGTGGCGCGTTCACCTGCAACAACTGGCAACATGGGGATACCCGCACGGGCATAATCATCGCTGCGATACAGTGCAAGCGCCCAGAAATGCGGTGGCGTCCAAAAGAAAATCAACGCAAACAGAACAATCGCTGGTAATTCCAACTGGCCTGTTGCAGCAACCCACCCAATCATAGGCGGAAAAGCACCCGCTGCGCCGCCAATGACTATATTTTGCGGGGTACTGCGCTTAAGCCAAATAGTATAAATAAATATATAAAACGCGGCTGCAGATGCAAGTAAAGCAGCCGCAAACCAGTTCAATGCAACACCCATCAGCAACACAGACACGCAGAGCATCACGACGCCAAATTCCAACGCATGCTCAGGCGCAATACGCCCACGTGGCAACGGACGGTTGCGGGTACGCACCATCAGCGCATCCACATCACGCTCGTACCACATGTTAATCGCGCCACTTGCGCCGCTTGCCAGCGCAATACAAAGTACCGCAACAAAAGCAAGCACAGGATTAATCGGCACTGGCGCGACAACGATTCCAACAAGCCCTGTAAATACTACTAATGACATGACCCGCGGCTTTAGAAGCGCAATATAATCGCGCACGCTTGCTTCAACATCGGATGCAAGCGGTTGATGTTCCTGTAGCGCGAGAGGTGACAATGTCATTGTGCGGTTTACTTAACTCAACTTATTTTATTTTACACGGGGCAGTGTTTCGAATTGATGGAATGGTGGTGGCGACGGCAATGTCCATTCCAATGTATTGGCATGCTCATTCCAGTAATTTGCGCCAACTTTCTTGCCATATTTGAGCGTCACAATCACTACCACCACGAACCATAAGGCAGCAGCATATGAAATATATGAGCCAATCGATGAAACGAGGTTCCAGCCGGTAAGCGCATCCGGGTAATCGGGGTAATGACGCGGCATACCCTGCAATCCCAGGAAGTGTTGCGGGAAGAAAGTAAGGTTTACACCCACAAAGGTGAGCCAGAAATGAACAACACCCATCCATTCAGGGTATTGGCGACCAGACATCTTACCAATCCAGTAATAAAAACCGGCAAAAATGGTGAACACAGCACCAAGTGACAGCACATAATGGAAATGCGCGACTACGTAATAGGTGTTATGGAGTACAACGTCCACACCGGCATTCGCAAGCACAACGCCAGTTACACCCCCAATTGTGAACAAAAAGATAAAGCCAATAGCCCATAGCATGGGGGTTTTGAACTCAATCGAACCGCCCCACATGGTTGCAATCCATGAAAAGATTTTAATCCCTGTTGGCACCGCGATTATCAGTGTTGCAGCAGTAAAGTATGCACGGGTATCCACATCAATACCTGATACATACATGTGGTGAGCCCAGACTACGAAACCGACTACGCCGATTGAAATCATCGCGTAGGCCATTGCCAAATAACCGAACACAGGTTTCTTAGAAAAAGTTGAAACGATGTGACTGATGATACCAAAGCCCGGCAAAATCATGATGTAAACTTCGGGATGGCCAAAAAACCAGAATAAATGCTGGTACAATAATGGGTCGCCGCCCCCAGCTGGATCAAAGAAGGTTGAGCCAAAATTACGGTCGGTGAGCAGCATAGTAATTGCACCACCAAGAACAGGCACAGCAAGCAAGAGCAAGAAAGCGGTAACCAACATCGCCCAAACAAACAATGGCATTTTGTGCAAGGTCATGCCGGGTGCACGCATGTTAAATATTGTAGTAATAAAATTTACCGCGCCCAGAATGGATGATGCACCCGCAAGATGGAGCGCAAAAATCGCCATATCAACCGATGGCCCTGATTGTCCGGATGTTGCAAGCGGGGGATAAACCGTCCAGCCTGTACCAGCACCTTGACCAACAAATGCCGAACCAAGCAACAGTAGGAAAGAAGGAACCAACAACCAGAAGCTGATATTGTTTAAGCGCGGGAACGCCATATCGGGCGCGCCAATCATCAGCGGCAAAAACCAGTTACCAAAACCGCCAATCACCGCAGGCATCACGACAAAGAACACCATCGTCAAACCATGGGCGGTAACAAGCACGTTCCACATCTGTCCATCAGCTACATATTGCAGCCCTGGGGTCTGCAATTCCATGCGCATGATGACGGAGAACAGGCCTCCAATTAAACCTGCGATAATCGAAAACAGCAGATAAAGCGTACCGATATCTTTATGGTTAGTAGAACAAAACCAGCGCACGAAAAAACCTGGCTTGTGATCATCGTGGTGCGCATCATGTGTTACGGCTGACATATTCAAGAACTCCTAAGTCGAATAGATAATCTTATTGTTGGGCAATGATGGATGAGCGTTGCAGCTGCGAATGCTTCTTTGATGGCGCAGATGTTTCAGCTGGCGCTGCGGCACCAGTTTTCTTAGCAACCCACTGCGCAAACTTTTCTTTGCTCACCGCTTCAATCACGATGGGCATGAAAGCATGGCCCGTACCGCAAATCTGCGAGCACTGACCATAATAGACGCCTTCTTTGTCAATCTGGAGCCACGTTTCATTCAAACGACCAACAACACCATCTTTACGAACACCAAGCGATGGAACGGCAAAGGAATGGATAACGTCGGTTGATGTTGTATAAACGCGAACTTGCGTATCAACCGGAAGCACTAAACGGTTATCCACTTCGAGCAAACGCAGTGGATGTTCAGTCGGATAAATCCAGTTCGGCGCTGCATCTTTTAACGCAGCTTCAATTTGTTCTGGCGTTTGCTTTGTGCCATCCCAGATGGGGCGACTATCAAAGCTTTCAACTTTCTGGTCTGGCAATTCGTATGACCAATACCATTGATGCGCTGTTGCTTTCAGCGTCAATTCAGGATTTGGTGTTTTATCAACGTAATACAACAATTGCATCGATGGAATGCCAACCACGACAAGAATAAGCACTGGAATTGATGTCCATATAACTTCCAGTAATGTATTATGAGCAAAGGTCGCTGGTTTTGGATTAGCTTTTGCGTTGAAACGCAAAATCACAAAAATCAGCAAGCACATCACAAAGAGCGTGATCACCGTAATGATAACAAGCATGAAATCGTGGAAGTCGTGCATGCGGTGCTTTGCCGGGGAAAATGCTTCCTGAAGGTCAATCCCCCATGGAATGGGCGCGCCGAGAGCAAGTTTGTCATCTGCGTGAGCAGGGCTGGCGAGTAACAGAATACAAGCAAAAAAAGCAAAGAAACGTGACAACACGGGGATACATCCTCTTGAGCTGGAAGAGCTTATTTAGATATTAGACGGAATTAAAACAAATGAGTCGTCACTTGCCTTATGAATGGGCATCTAAATAGCATGAAATATATGGGCTTATAAGCAAAATAGTTGGCCCTGCATAACAAGATTAAAAGGTGTGGCCTTCTTGAAGCCCGACAGAGCAGAAAATCATTATTTTTATAATTATTTCAATATGTTAATTCAGATTACGGTAGTTCTCAAGATAGCCTTGAAACAAATCTACATCGGCCATCAACGATTTCATAGCCGAAGGGTCGCGAGGCAGACCTGTATCTGCTTCCGTTAGCATTTTAAAGAGTTCTTCCTGCGGCAAACCTTTCATCCCAGATGAAAAATCGCTCCGCATTTTTTCAAGTGCTACACTATCGTTAATCAGTGCAAGGGCAATCGCGCGGCTGATAACTAGCTGGGCGGTTTCTGCCTTCATTGCTTCAGCATGCGGCGCACCAATCAGGTCATTGAGAATAGTTGCAGCGCCCGCCCAATCATGCGCACGCCATGCAATATCAACCAACAAACGGGTTGCATATTCACTGTTTATATTTTTGAGCATAGCTTTGGCTTCATCTTCCTTGCCTGACACGGCTAACGCTTTTGCTTTTAACAAATTACGTTCTACCACTAAATCTTCTGGTGTTCCCGTCTCATCACTGTCTTTTAAAATTTTTAACGCATCGTCCGGTTGATGATCGAGCAAATAAATTCCTGCGGCTTGCGTCCCTACCCGCGTTTTCATCACGCCTGTTAAACGGTGGCGCGATTGGTCAGCCAGTAGTGCCGCGGCTCTATCTAATAAATCAAGCGATACCATGCGCTGTGCCAGTGCACGTATAATCGCATCACCTTCTGCGCCCGGCGGCGCTAAATCATAAAAACGCTCGTAAAGGCTGAGCGCATCAAGCGCTGAAATATTACGGTTTTTATTTCCCAAGAACACATCACGAAATGCAAACGCCATTTCCTCATGCAATTTTTTTGCCACATCATTATCGGGCAACAACACCAACGCCTGCTTTAGCGTTGCAAGGCCTTCTTCTATCTTGCCACCTTCAATATAAAATTTGCCAATACGGCGCAGGATATCCAGTTCCAGATCATCGCCACGCCATGCAAAACGCACTTTTTCTAGTTTTTCTGCAGCTTGCAGCGGATTAATTTTTCCACTGATAACTTCGTAATCGGTCAACGATAATTTTGCGCGTACTTTATATAATTGGTCCTTACTGCTAGCTGCTTTATTCCAGAACTTTTCTGCCCTGTCTAAACGATCGGTTAAGCTCATTAATACGCCGCGCAGATAATTGACAGGGCCAGACGAGGCATCAAGTTCGGGGTGACGCTGCATCAATCTGTCTAACACTGAATTAGCATAGGTTTTATCCTTGCTCGCAATTGCAGCTTCGATGGCAGTAATTGAAAAATCTGTGAAGAACGGTTCAGGATATTTATCCAACACATTATCAGCGCTGGCAAATAATTCGGCTGCTTCTTTCCATTCCATAACGCGCGTTTTAGCAACCGCGCGCCACAATTTCATTTCCGGATAATTCATAATATCGGGTGAATTGAAATCTTCAAGTGCACCAATATCATGGGTAAGCACGCGTACCGCGCCGCGCAGCGCGCGAAATTCACTGCGGTGAAGCAAATCTGGAACTTGTTGCGACAAAAGTGTAAGCAACCCTAATGCTTCCTGTGCATGGTTACGTGCAAAATAAAAACGCGCCATATTTAAACGAACGCGGTCGCGTTCATTTACGGGAACTTCAGCAAGGGTTTGCTGCCAGTGCTGGCGCATTTGCGTATAGGATTTTGAAACAGGCCCATACCAGTCGTTTAAATCAAATAACTGGTCTTTTGATGGTGTGGTTGCACGTGTATCACTGGGAAGCCCGGTATCTTTACTTGATGAAAGACGAAGTCCTTTATCGGATGTAATTTCAATGCCAAGGCCCTGACGCTTTACGTCAACGCCATCAACCAATGGGCGAATAACAACGCCTTGCTCGGATGGAATAAATCGAAAATCCGTATATTGGTAGGCCTGTCGCACCGCCTGACTGGAGCCCACAAGTGGCACAACAATCAACTCATCGCCAATTTCGGGGTCTACAAAATGCACCACGTCATCAGCCTTGCTGACAGGAATAATAATACGTGCCCCTAGCGCATAATCAGGCTGCGCAGACAGGGTAAGACTGATAGGAGCGGTTGGAACTTTTTTGGATGCCAGAATGCTCCAACGGTTTTCTTCACGCACACACCGCAGGTTAAAATCCTGCGGCATATAAAAACGATACACGCTTCCGGTTGACGACTGCATGCTTTCTAATGTTACACGCGGCGTATCACGCAGCATGGATGCAAGTGGCAAAGTAATTTTTTTACCAAACACGATATAGATATAATCCGCCCGGCGGTAAATTGCGGTTCCTGCAACAATACCGGGATCTATCGTTACTAGTGGCAATCCCTCGTTTCCAACATCGTCTAAATTGGGTGGCGTTGGGCCATTTGTGTTCTTTCCTGCAGACGCCTCTGCTACTGACGCTTTTGTTTCTTCAGGTTTTTCTGCCTTTACTTCAGGTGCTGGCGGCGCCGGGGCTACAACCGTTGCTGAATGTTGCTCATGCTGTACAGGTGCTTCGCCAGCAATCGACATTGCTTGCGGCAAATTGGATGACACTGTAACAACGGGCGCGAGACCTTCATAAAAATCGAGTATGACCAAGCCTGCTTGCTGCACATGTTTGGCAACCGTATCAGGAGCAAGAAGCAGCTTTATAATACGCGCATTACCTTCAGCGATTTGTTCGCTATGAATAATTTTTGAGAGATGGCGGCGTTTGATTTGCGTTAAATCAACTGGCGCGCCTTGCGCAAAACGCAAATTCACTTCTTGGCCGTTTTGCGAAAAGGTGTAGGAAATTTGCACAGGCCAATCAAAAACCAAGCGTTCATAATCATCGTGAATACCGGCGCGCACCTTTGCTTGCACCTGAATGGGTTGCCCATGCTCGGCAATTTCCTGCGCGCAAACAAACTGCGTTGGCACAACCGTGCCAAGCGATAAGATCAATGCTGGAAGAACAGACGAATTAGGTTTCAAAGGACGTGCGGTGACAACACTGGAAAGAGTGCAAAAAATACACTTTCAGATTGACCGATTTTAGCCAAAACAACAAGGGTTTATGGCGATTCAATGGGCGCGGCTTGAGGATGGTACAGACTAGCCAAAGAGCTTATCGATATCATCTTGCTTAATAGCGGCGTCGGCTGCTTGCGGGCCATTGAGTAAATGCTTTTCAGTATCGGTTGCCTTGGACACATTGAGGCCTTGCAACACGCCACTCTTTTCAATCTGGAAACCTGCATCATCAAGCGCTTTAAGCAGCAAGGTTACCTGAGTATCGATATGCTTGAGAGTACGCACCACCTTGGTAATGCGTTGGCCAGTAAGGTCTTGAAAGTTACATGCTTCGTAAATCTTTGTGACTTGGTCAGTCAACTCCTGCTGTGTCGGCTGCGGCTGTTTGCCTGCAATCAGATTGATTGCATCGCAACAATCCATAATCTTGTTGGTGGCTTCTTCGGTTGCTCCAACGACTTCATCCAACTGGTCGGTAGCGCTTGGGATGTGCTCGCCGCTAATGGCATCCGCGCGTATATTTGCGATTTCCTGTTTTGCGTTGGCGATATACTTCCCAAGGTCAGCCAAACGCTCATAAACGCTATTGTTGGTCACACGCGCAGTTTTAAGTGATTCAATAGCCGTTGCAATCAACGCCTGTGGGTTCTGCTTGCCCGTGGCATCGCCAAGTTGCGCTAGCGCATTTTCCAGCGTCTTCTGCAATTGATCATCATACCCGGTCATTACGCAATCCCTTCAAGAGCAGCTTTGTCAATAATCAGAATTGACCCAGTACGGTAACTATTTTTGATTTCAATGTTTCAGCATTAAACGGCTTAACAATGTAATTGTTCACGCCGGCCTGCTTTGCAGCTACCACGTTTTCGGTTTTGCTTTCAGCGGTTACCATAATGAACGGTGTTGCTTTCAATTTTGCATCGGCGCGAACTTCTTTCAAAAGTTGTAAGCCGGTCATGGGCTCCATGTTCCAGTCGGAAATCACCAGACCATAATCTTTTTCACGCATCATGCTCAGAGCCATACCGCCATCGGTTGCTTCGTACACATTCTTAAACCCCAATTGCTTGAGAAGATTGTTCACGATACGCAGCATCGTTTTGTAATCATCGACGATGAGGACGTTCATATCCATATTCACAGCCATGTGAGTTGCTCCTTAACATGTGCAAAGTTTTGCCGATTAAATAATGCGGGCGCTTGGAATGGCTATTGTTAGCCGTGAGGATTTAACAAAGGCTTATTAGCGTGATTTTTTTTGATGTTTTTGATAAAACGACTGCGATATGCTAATAAAAAATTGTTCTGATATACGAACAAATCAGCCGAGAAACAGATAAATTACGCTAACTTAGGGCTGTGTTGGCAATGGTTTCTTTTCCATTAACGCGCCGGTTACTTGTTTTGCTTTCTGCGGATCCATTGCGGCAAGGATAGGCGCAACGCGTGATTCTTTCATGTTGGCAATCACACTGAGCAATACAGGCATATCCAGTGCGTTAAAAATATTCGCAGCATCCTTGGGTTTCATAATTTCATATATTTTTACTAGACTATCCGTCTTGGCTTTTTGTTCAGCACTTGCCGTGCTAATCGCTGCACGGACCTGCTCCTGCATCGTTTTCATATCGGCGAGTTTTTTGTCGATCCGTTGCTCGGTGATTTTCAGCAACGCTTCACGCTGGTCAAGGTCACGCGCATGTTTATCCAGTTCCTGACGGCGTTCCGAAAGACGCTTTAAGATGTTCACTTCCGCTTCGGAATAGTTTTCCTGATCCTGCACAGGATCGGGATTAATGGGATCAGGTGTTTCGTCTTTTGCAACCTCGCCTTCCTTGTGCTCCGCTTTCTTTTCGTCTTTTTTGGCTTCCGTCTTGGTTTCTGGCGTTGGCTTATCCGCTTCCTTGGCTGCGGTTTCAGCTTTTGCGGGTGTTACAGCCTGCAAAGGATTACCGTTTGCCAAATCGGTGGCCATTTCCTGAACGCGTAGCCCCATCACGGCTACCGCAAGGAAAATAAAAATCGACATCCCAGTACGAAACGAGATTTTGAATTTCGGTTTCGGTGACACAGTTTTTTCCAAGGGGCCAAGTGTCATGATTATTTCATCTTTTCAAGTGCTTGCTGCAATTCGCGTTCAGCTAATGAGCGCAGCTGCTCTTCTTCTTTTGCGGGTTGCGAATTGGCTAGCGGTTCTGGCGATTTTTGAACGGGCTTTTTGCCAAACTGCAAACCGGAGACAGGCGCTGCTGCTTCAACGGGCGCATTAATCACTGGGCCATTTGGTTCAGCGCGTTTTGCCCATAACGGTACGGTTTTGGCCTGCACAGGTTGAGGTGCGACTTCAGCTTTTGCAGCAGGCGAATTAATGACTGTTTCCGCTTTTTGTTTTTGCACTTCCTGAATGGATGAAAGTGGTTTGGTATCAGCTTTACTCTCTACAGATTTTTCGTTTTGCTTTTCAGATCGATTATTACGTGATGCTTTTGCATCATTTTGCGCGGATGCCGTGCTATCGGTAAGTCGCGTTGCAATTTTATCTGCCGCTTCCACCAAAAAAGTCAGTTCATCGCGCAAGCCTTGTGCGCGTGATAAATGATTTTCAACATCCTCACCTACATCTCGTGCGGTTTGCTGCAAATCATTAATAGCTTTTTGAGCGCGCGCAATGCTGCCAGAAAAGTCGGCGACGAACTTTTCCATTTCCAGACGGCTTTTGTTTAATCCGTTCAAGGTTTTTTGCAAACGCCACACGACCACAATGCCAACTGCCATACACACGATAAACACGGCATTGATAACGATACTCCAGTTCATAAATTATTCTCCGGGACGCTTGATTTTTTCTTCTTCAATCATCACGGCAATACGGCCATTCTTGCTGCCCATGCGCCCTTTGAATAAGGATACTTCACCGCTGCGCAATTCCACCATACTGTCGGGCTTCACGTTGAGTGGCACGAAGGTTCCAGGTTTCATATTCAAAATATCATAAAGCGGCATGGTCATTTCATCCAAGACCGCATGCATGCTCATATCCGTGGTGAGTAATTCATTACCCAAGTGAGTTTCCCAGATGGAATCACGTCCGAACTTTTCACCCATGAACATCTGCAAAAGCAGTTCACGAACCGGCTCAAGCGTCGCATAAGGAATAATGATTTCAAGACAGCCGCCACGATCTTCCATATCAATGCGCAGCTTGACGAGCACCGCAGCATTGGCAGGTCGTGCTATCGTTGCAAAGCGAGGGTTGGTTTCAAGACGATCAAAACGGAAGTTTACTTGCGATAGCGGGTCAAACGAACCGCTCATATCCGCCAATATCACATGCACAAGACGTTCCACAAGATTACGTTCAATGGTTGTATAGGGACGGCCTTCAATACGCATTGCTGCCGTACCGCGACGGCCGCCCAGAAGCACGTCAACAATCGAATAAATCATTGCGCTATCAACGACCATCAACCCGAAATTATCCCACTCTTCGGCCTTAAATACGGCAAGCATCGCAGGCAATGGGATAGAATTTAGATAATCGCCAAAACGTACCGACGAGATTTGGTCAAGGCTGACTTCTACGTTGTCAGATGTGAAGTTGCGAAGCGATGTGGACATCATACGCACCAAGCGGTCAAAGACCACTTCGAGCATCGGCAAGCGTTCATAGTTCACAAGCGCGGAGTTAACCAGCGCCATGATGCCTTTGTTTTCATCGCCATCATCCGCGCCGCCAAAACCCAGCAAGCTGTCGATTTCATTCTGGCTTAAGACACGGGTATCGCCGCCCATATCAGCCATCGCGGCGGCCATATCATCTCCGCCGGCAGGCGCAGCAGCGCCATCACCCGACATGGCAGCCCATTCGGCGGCCATGCGTTCTTCTTCGCTCATTTGTTCACCACCAGGTGGTTTATCATCAGCAGGCGTCACAGGAGGCCCCCATTCACATTCATCATTGCACCAGCATTTGCTGGATCAGTACGTCTTTAACTTTAACTGGTTGCGCCGCTTCAGTAACGCGGAACAGCAATTCTTCACGTAAGCGGTAAAGCCCTGCAGAACCACGCAAATCATCAAGGCGCAATTCACGTAAATACGTCTGGAAATTATCAATAATGCGCGGTTTGATTTTTTCAATAACCGCTTTGTCTTCTTCTGCTTCCAGCTCCAGTTGCATCACCAGCTTTAAGAATATCTGGCGCTTGCCATCCGTTTGTAAATTCACAACTACTTCGCCCATATCATAAAAAATGGGGCCATGTTCACTTTTTTTTCCATCTTCTTTGCCGCCATGGCCATCATCCTTGGCTTCACCGTGACCATCTTCTTTTGCTGCTTCACCGTGGCCATCGGCCGCTGCCGCTTCCGGCTTTTTACCGCCCAGCACGCCAGTGAATACCAACGCCGCAGCACCACCACCCAACAACAACACTGCGGCAGCCGCAATGATGATGATCATTTTCTTATCGAGTTTCTTTTTCCCGCCTTCGGCGCCTTCCGTCGCTTCGCCTTCCGCGCCTTCTTTGCCTTCTGGTGCTGCGACTTTCTTATCGTCCTTCTCTTCAGCTTTTTTTTCTTCTTTTTTAGCCACGCAGAAAATCCTTTTGGGAAAACGGCCTACCGGAGATAGAACGGCGGAAAGCCTTTTAGATGTTAACACTTTAACAAAAACATGGTTAACAACTTCTTGAAAGAAAAAAATTAGGTCTTTCAATATGTTATTTGGCTTTCGCAACCAACAGTGGTGGCCAAACCATACCTTGCCTATGCCATTTCTATGCCAAGTTCTGGGTAAAAACGCCCCCAAGCTGGTTTGAAGGTTAGCACAAAATGCGCATTTTTTTGCACGCCCAGTAACTAACCACATGAAATAAAATAAAAAACAATCTTGGCACAGCATGTGCATAGCAACGCGGTGTGACGATGGTCAGCCTTTAACGAACCAACGCACAAAAGAGAGGAGAAGGGCCAAATGGAATCGCCAGTATATGTTTTGCTATCACAACAAGAAGCTCTGCAACGGCAGATGGACATTGTCGCGCAGAATATCGCGAATGTGAACACCACTGGCTATAAATCGAACGACGTATTGTTCCAAGATTATATGGTGAAGCCTGCACCAAAATTCACACATCACATGGTGCTGGATCGCGCAACCTTGCGAAACACCACCCAAGGAACATTTATTAAAACTGAAAATCCATTAGATATCGCGATTGCCGGGCAAGGCTATTTTGCAGTTGATACGCCACAAGGCGTCCAATATACGCGCCAAGGAAGTTTCCAACTGGATGCCGAAGGCAATCTGGTAACGCCAGATGGCTATGCTGTACTCTCCGGTGGCGGCTCGAATGTCACTATTCCAAGCGATGCGAAAAGTATTTTGATTTCACAAGACGGCACCCTTTCAACCGAAAACGGAAAAATTGGTCGCTTGCAGGTTGTCAAGTTCCAGAATGAACAACTAATGAAGCAGACCTATGGCGGCTTTTACAAAAGCGACGAACTGCCAGAAGTAGATGAAGATGCACAACTAAACCAAGGCATGGTCGAAGCATCCAACGTCAAATCAGTTACCGAGATGACGCATGTAATTGAGATTTCGCGCGCTTATGAACGCGTCGCTCGTTTAATTGACACCGAAAATCAACGGTTAACTAACGCCATTCGCTCACTCGGTAAAGTGGCATAACGGGTAAAGTATAAAGGGAGAAGAACCATGCGTAGTATGCTTATCGGCGCAACGGGAATGCAAGCACAGGAATTAAATGTGGAAGTCATTTCCAATAACATCGCCAATATTTCGACGAGCGGGTTCAAGCGCCAACGCGCAGAATTCCAGGATATGATTTACGAGAACATCCGCCGCCCCGGCTCTACGTCAACCGACGCTGGCAACATTGTTCCAACAGGCATTCAAGTGGGAATGGGCGTGCGTCCTGCGGCTGTGTACCGCATCAATTCGCAAGGCAACGTAACCATTACCGATAATCCGCTTGATATTTCCGTATCTGGCCGCGGCTTTTTTCAGGTCCAATTACCGGATGGCACCACAGCTTATACACGCGCAGGTTCCATGCAGCTCAACGCAGATGGCGTGATTGTAAATGCGGATGGGTACCCTATTCAGCCATCCATCACCATTCCAAGTAATGCGATTGACGTGACCATCAATTCCAGCGGCGAAGTATTGGTGAAACAAGATGGCACCACCACCTTGACTAATGTAGGTCAGCTGCAGCTTGCAACCTTTGTGAACCCGGCTGGCCTTGAAGCTATTGGTAACAACTTGCTGCGGGAATCCCCCGCTTCCGGTACGCCAACAACTGGTGCTCCAGCATCAACCGGTTTTGGCGAAGTACGCCAAGGTTCGATTGAAAATTCAAACGTCAACGTCGTTTCAGAAATTACCAGCCTGATTACCGCGCAACGTGCTTATGAAATGAATTCCCGTGTGATTAAAGCATCGGATGAAATGCTCAGCACGGTCAGCCAGCTCCGTTAATTAAGCAACAGGGATTAATACATGACTAGCGCCAAAAAGCTCCTCCTCCTCCTCGCCGCAAGTTGGGCTGTTAGCATGGCCGCACCATGCCTAGCTGCAACAACGCGCGGCGAGGTTCTTTTAGAGGGAAGCAATGTGACGCTGGGTGATTTGTTTATAAATGCCGGCGATAAGGCTGGTATGATTGTCGCGCAGGCCCCGGCACCAGGCATGAAAACTAGCTATGATGTAACGGCACTTAATCAAATTGCCCGTTCCAACGGTTTTGATTGGAAGCCCGAAAATACATATGAACGTGTGGTTGTAACACGTGATAGCAACTCATTGAACTCAACGAAAATCAAGGAACTGGTTACAGCCGAAATTGCCAAGGTTGTACCATCCAAGGATCTGGATATTGCACTGGATAACCAGAGCATTGAAATCCACCGCGCAAAAAGCGAACCGCTTAGCTATCATTTTTCTGAAATCAAATACGACCCGATTAAAAGCCGTTTTGAAACCAACCTGATTGTTGATCGTGCAGGATCACCTGACGCTGAAGTTATCAAGCTATCAGGCCGTGCAATGCTGATGGTACAAGTCGCGATTCTTAATCGTAGCGTTACCACTGGCGATGTGATTACCGAACATGATGTCGAATGGTCGCGAGTGGCCGTTGATAAAGCTGGCGCGGATGCAGTAACTGATCCTTCACGTCTCGTGAATGCAGAAAGCCGTCGCGCATTGAATGTTGGCAGCGTGTTACGCATGCGTGATTTGCGCGGCGCAAAAATGGTTTTGAAAGGCGCAATTATCACCATCGCCGTTGAAACACCTAACATGACGTTAAGCACCCAAGGACGCGCCATGGCCGATGGCGCAATGGGGGATACGATTCAGGTTATTAATACACAAAGCAACCGCGCAGTAGATGCGGTGGTTGTTGGCAGCGGAAAAGTTTCAGTAACGCCACGTGAATTATTGAGCAAGGTTGCAGCAAAATAGGAAAGAGTTTTTGAGGAGTAAAACATGAGAACACGAATTCTTACCAACGGGGCATTCATCAAAATGGTAATGCTCACCAGCGCACTGGTCAGCCTTAGCGCATGCAATGCGGGGCAACGCCTGTCTGAACTGGGTGAAGCGCCAGCATTGAGCTCCGTTGAAAACCCGTCCAAACTTGCGGGGCCAGAACCCGTTTCATTCCCGATGCCACAAAAGGAAGAATATAAGCACCAGGCGAATTCCTTATGGCAATCCGGCGCGCGCCAATTCCTGAAAGACCAGCGCGCTGGCAAGGTTGGCGATATTCTGACCGTGATTATTCAAGTAGCAGATAAGGCCGAGTTCAAGAACGTAACCAAGCGTTCACGCACCACGAATGAAGATGACAGCGCACCAAAAATCCTTGGCTTTGAAACCAAGCTGCATAAATACTTGCCAGAAGCTGTTGACCCAACCAGCCTCTTGAACATCAAGGGCAAAACCCAACAAGATGGCAAAGGCGAAATGACACGTACCGATACCGTCAACATGCGGGTTGCTGCTGTGGTGACTCAAGTATTGCCAAACGGCAATCTGGTAATTGCCGGTAAGCAGGAAATGGTTGTGAATTACGATATGCGTGAATTAAAAGTCACCGGCGTTATTCGCCCAGAAGATATCAGCTCACAAAACGCTATCAATTACGACCAGATTGCCGAAGCCCGCATTTCATACGGCGGCCGCGGTCAGTTGATGGATGTTCAGCAAGCACGCTACGGCTCGCAGCTGCTCGATATCATCTTCCCGTTCTAATATTTGCCATTCGCTCTGTTCCGCTGCGCGGAACAACCGCTCGGGTATAGATTTATTTAAGTGTCTCCGGATCAACGGATGCGTGTTGCTTATCCCACGCATTTCTAAAGCGCATTGCCAAATCGATGAAGCCGTTAATCAGCGCGCCATTATGGGTTGACTTGGCAGATGATACCATCATGCCATCATACCACAGCATAATCGGCACCTTGCGGCGATACATGAGCGGCGGCACGCGGAAGGTGTATTGCACCGACACTTTGTATTGAATCCAGGATATACAGTTAATCACCAAATCCTGCATGGAAATGATTTGCGGCTCGGCTTCAACGGTTACCACATCGGAAAGCAGCGTATCGTTTTGCGCTTCATTCACAAGCGGAATACCGCCTTCACGTAAGCGTTCGACAAAGAAATGAAAAATCATGTCTTTCTTCATACCGCAATCGGTCACTAAACCTTCATCAGGCATTTTCAAATCTTTGATAACTACCCGGCTCCAACCATAGAGCGGTGGCAGAATAATATTGCTGGCAGGATTGGGACGCTCCGATAATTCCGGAGCTACGTAAATCTTTTTGGTGGGGTTTGCCACATCATTGCTTTTGGGTTTTGGCTCCGATTTTGGTGCTGGGGGCGGCTGTTCAGGCAGTGGCAGAGCTTTAGTATTTGTTAAGACAGAGTTGCGCGGCGATGCATCAGGCGGCGAAGCTGTTGTTCCTTGCGATTGCGCATACGCAACACCAATACCGGCGAGTAAACATAATGATACGGATAGTAGAATGATTTTTTTAGGTGCCATTCCAGTTCCTTTTTAATTATTTATCGCGTCGATTATTCATCACGCTGTGTGCGCTCAACCCGCTCATGTCGTTCTTGTGCTTCAACCGAAAGTGTTGCAACCGCGCGCGCTTCAAGGCGCTTAATGCCAATCGGCTCGCCGGTTTCTTCACAATAGCCATAGGTATTTTCGTCAATACGACGAAGCGCTTCTTCAATTTTATTGATGAGCTTTCGTTCACGATCACGCGTACGGAATTCCAGCGATTTGTCAGTTTCCAATGTTGCGCGGTCTGCGATGTCCGGTTCCTGCATGCCGCCATCTTCTTGTAAATCTTTGAGCGTGGAAGAAGATTCCTGCAACAAATCGGCTTTCCATTTAATAAGCTTCTGGCGGAAATATTCCAACATGACAGGATTCATGTATTTTTCTTTTTCAGTCGGCTTGTAGTCGGGTGGAAGAGTAACTGAAGTCATTAAATCCGCTCCTGATACATAATAAGGATAGGTGACTTTCTTGGCGGGATTTTGTCCGTTTTGCAACTATTTAGATGCAATTCGCGTAATACATATGCTTATTTGGGGCTTAAAAGCCATATTTTGCGAGCTCGACTCTTGCCCGCAGGTCAACATCATCGAGAATCTGGTTGAGGCCGGGATCATCGGCTTTAACCTTTTCGCTTTGAATAGCAGCAGATAATTTCAGCAACTGCGCACGGGTTAGCGTGCCGCATGCCAACGCCAAACGGAGATCGTCCATTTCATCAAGCAATGCTTGAGCACGTTTTTTGCCTTTTGACTCGCGCTGGGTGGCATCATCTACTTCCTGCAGACCAATCAACGCGCTAATGCCGCCAATGCCAGATGCACCGCCAACGCCATGTGCACTACTAGCTTCATCAAGATGTGAAGAGAAGTTTGCACCACCTGTTTTTTCTGTTTTACCAGCTTTGCGCACCGGTTGTGTTCCACGTACGCCGCCAGGTCCATCAACTTTATTGATCAATTGCGCATGCCTTAGAAAAAATGTCCGGTCACAAGTTCGACCACGAACCTTACTATAGCACTTTGCGCGATGCCTCTTAAAGGCCAGTTAATGAAAAAGCTGCGCTCACGCAAAACAGCAACAGTCGGCACTACGAAACAATTGAAAAAAGACAAGCAAAAACAACTGAATCTGCACGGCATTACTTACCTATTCTTTGATTGTTTGCGTTTTCGTAACGACCATGTATTGATATTTTTCTATTATATTTCAATGCGTTAGAAACGATGTGATTTGGCATGCGTTTCGCATAGTGAAGGGTTGGAGAAGGAGCTCATGATGGTTCAACCGATCGTTCAGTGCGGCATGAAAAAACAAAGAACTATAGCCAAAGCGCTCATGTCAGCGTTGATGCTGGCAATATTACTTTGCTCAGGCACGGCGCAGGCAAGCGCAGTTCGTATCAAAGATATTGTGGATATTGATGGCGTTCGTGACAACATGCTGGTGGGCTATGGATTGGTTGTTGGTTTGAACGGAACGGGCGACAGCCTCAGCAATTCACCATTCACTGCCAAAAGCTTGGTTGGTATGTTGGAACGCCTTGGCATCAATACGCGCGGTGATTCACTTAAAACCAAAAACGTCGCAGCCGTGATGGTTACGGCAACCTTGCCGCCTTTTTCCGCGCAAGGCACGCGTATTGACGTGACTGTTTCAACACTTGGCGATGCAAAAAGCTTATCCGGCGGTACATTATTGGTAACACCGCTGATGGGCGCTGATGGTGAAGTGTATGCCGTTGGCCAAGGCTCACTTGTTATTGGCGGATTTACCGCCGCAGGCAATGCCGCATCGGTTACCAAAGGGGTTCCAACTACTGGCCGTATTGCCAGCGGCGCGATTATTGAACGTGAAATTAATTTCCAACTGGCGGATATGCCGAATTTGCGCCTCAATTTACGCAATCCTGACTTCACCACCGCAAAGCGTATCGCAGATGTCGTGAACAAGGAATTCGGCAGCGAGATTGCAATTGCATCTGATCGTTCTAACGTCACTGTCGCCATCCATGACAAGAGCAAGAACAAGCTAGTCTCGCTTATTACACGGATTGAACAGCTTGAAGTAACGCCAGATGAGGTTGCCAAAGTCGTAATCGATGAACAATCCGGCGTTATCATCATGGGCGATAATGTGCGCATTAGCCGCGTTGCAATTGCTCAAGGTAATTTAACCGTGCGGATTACCGAAACACCGCAAGTGTCACAGCCAGGCGCATTATCAAACGGCACAACCCAAACTGTTGATAGAACCGATATTGATGTCAGTGAAGGCGAAGGTAAAAAACTCGCGGTGTTTTCACCCGGTGTTACCTTGCAGGAATTGGTGCACAGCCTGAACGCCCTTGGAATCGGACCCCGCGATATGATTACCATTCTTCAATCCATCAAAGCAGCTGGCGCATTGCAGGCAGAAATTCAGGTTATCTAATGCTTGATGCGCTAACCAGTAACAAACCTTACATCCCGCCAGTCATTCCTGATGCGCAAGCAGCGGGCAATCTGGTCAGCAATAAAAAAGCAACGCCGGAAGAGGCAGGAAAAGCAGCTGCGGATTTTGAAGCGGTGTTTTTGTCACAAATGCTAGCGCCCATGTGGGCAGGCGTAAGCGGCGATAGCTATATGGGCGGCGGTTCAGCAGAAGACACCTATCACAGCATGCTCGTCAATGAATACGGCAAATTGTTGCAGAAATCAGGAGGCCTAGGAATTGCAGACGCGGTAAAACGCGAGATGCTCAAGATGCAGGAGAAGCACACATGATTCAGCATACAATTCAACAACCCGATCCGCCGCCACAACCAGCAGCGACTATGCCGATTGCAGCAGCACGCGAATTGGCTAAGAAGCTATTTAATATCATCAATGAATTATCAAACGTCATGGAAGAAGAAACACCAATTCTTCTTGCGCGCGATTATAGCAAACAGGAGTTATATCTGCGCCGCAAACAGGAATTGACGATGGATTATCAATCAACCATGAAAGTGTTTATCGAAAACAAGGTGTTGCTTGAAAGCCTTCCCAAAGAGGAGTCGCTGCAATTACGCTCCAGCGGCAAAAAATTGGAAGAAGTGACACAAAAAAATGCCGATGCCTTGCGTTTTGCACATCATGCCAATGAGCATTTTCTGAAATACATCATCAATGACATCCGTAAGGATTTGCATAAGGAAAGTGGCTATTCCGTGCGCGGTGTTCTGGCGTTGGCTGAGGCACAACGATCACGCCCCGTCTCAGTCAACCAACGCATATAGGCGCATTCCGCCGACTGGCATTCCTTGCCGGATAACCTCATACCTAAATTTATACTAACCTGTTGTTTTTAAAAACTTTTCCGAAAAAAGGCATTTGGCACAAAGTGTGCAAAGTCCATCAGAGATGATCAGGCCTTCCGGCCCAAATACAAGGTGATGAACGATTATGGTTTCTTTGAACGACACAGCAGTAGCACAGCTTCAAATCAGCCTTAAACAGGACGCAGCGGAAGCCGCGTTTAAAGCCCGTCACAGTTTTGGTTCATCCGATGCCTTTAAACAGATTTTCGATGGCATCGATAAAGTTGCCGCGCCAGTAAAAGAAAATAACCCTGAGCCAAAGAACGAAGGCCCACAGCGCGCACATGGTCACAACCATTCACATAAGTCAGAACGCAAAGATGATGATAAGTCACTTTCCAAAGCATGCGATGAAGATAAAGCAACCAGCGAAAACGAAGTAAATAAAATCGCTGCACCGAAACATGAAAAGACCAAGCATGTTAAAAAAGATAAGACTGATAAAACCGAAGAGGCCAGCGACGATAAAGATGGCTGCAAGCATACCGCATGCACAGACAAAGCAGATGCAAGCACAGAAGTAAAAGCAACAGTGGAAGCAAAAGCATCTGTCGATACCGGCCTTGTTGACCTTGATGTTGGCGTGTCAGCAGAAGCTGAAACCCATACATGTAGCAGCGAAGAAAACACCGCAAACAGTGATGGCAGCGAACAAGCTGCGACTGATGTTTTGGCAGACGCATCTACCAACACGCAGGAACAAGCAGCTAATACAGCAGACCAATCAAAATCAGCAGGCGTGGTAATTGCTAACCTGCAATTAATCGCCAAAGAAGATTTGCCAACCGTTCATTTGGAAGCAGTAAGCAAGTTCCAGTTACAGGGGTTGGATTTTCAAAAACCTGTTCATGACAAGGCAGCGCTTCAAAAAACGGGCAAGGACGATACTACCGCAGCTGCAAATGACGATTTTGCTGCCGCCCTTGATGCTGATGGTAAACTGGTTAAAGACCAACAGGGCAAAGATACGCAAACAGATGCGAAAACAGAACGCGCTACGCAAAAAGAAGCAACCCAGAAACATGATGACCAGTTAGACCTATTGCAGGGAAAATTCTCTGCTAACTCCACCCCCCCCGCTGCCGGCGACCGCGCGATTTCCGTTGCTTTGAAAGCTTCGGACTCCTCCGCACCCACCCTTAACGGATCTGCTGGCAGCGGCTCCCCCATTGCACCAAAAGGTGATGGCGCAAATACCGCCCTCACAGGCCTTGCAGGACTGCGCCCGGGCCATGCTGCGGATGCAGCATCCTTTGCAGCAACGCTGCGCGGCACCAAAGAAGCGCAAGCAAGCTTGATGGTGCCAAGCGAACAAATTGCAGTAAGCCTGCACCGTATGGCAAAATCTGGCACTACCCAGTATGAGCTACAATTACACCCTGCTGAATTGGGCCGCGTCGATATCAAACTGGATATCAGTAAGGATGGCATGGTACGCGCAACTGTTTCTGCCGACAACCAGCAAGCGTTCGATATGCTGCAAAAAGATTCCAAAGCGCTTGAACGCGCATTGCAACAGGCCGGTTTGCAGACCGATGATTCATCCTTGAGCTTCAATTTGCGTCATAACCAAAATCAGGCACAGCAACAGCAAGCACAGAACCAATCGGGCAATGCATGGAATAGATGGATGGACAAAACCCTGCCTGATGAACCGGCTCAGTCCAAAGTTTTGACATTTGATATCGCGGGCGCCAATGGCCGCGTTGATTTACGGGTATAGGAGCAAGCACAATGGCCACCACATCTTCCCTAACGAATACCAGCACCGATAACCCGCTAGCGAAATACCAAGCAGGCGCAACCAGCTCGACAACTAAATCCGCAACTGAGGCTGCTAAAGACAAGCTAACCAGCGATTACACAACCTTCTTGAAACTGCTGACCACGCAGTTACAAAATCAGGATCCCACTAATCCCATGGATTCCGCGCAATTCACCCAGCAGCTGGTTCAATATTCGCAAGTTGAACAGCAAATCAAATCCAACGAAAAACTAGATGCTCTACTCGCCGCACAAAATAGCGCGGGAGTGGGTTCATCGCTCGGCTATCTTGGCAAAACCATCGAAATGGATGGCGCTTATCTATCTACTGATGCAACTTCAGGTGGTTCGTTCAATTATACCCTGAGCGATGTAGCAACTTCGGCGACAATTAAAATATATAATGAGAGCGGCACACTGGTCCGCACATCAACCGGTTCCGGCACGCTTGGCAAACATACAGTTACATGGGATGGCAAGGATGATGATGGCCATCAATTGCCAGCTGGCGTATATGGAGTGTCGGTCACTGCAACCAATTCCAGCGGCGCATCTGTGACCACCAAAGTCAGCACCAATGGTAAAGTGGATGGGGTTGAAAAAGATTCATCCGGCGCGGTTGTGCTGGATGTTGGCAAGTTACAGGTAACGCTGGATAAGATTTTGGGCATCCACGACACCCCGACTACAGTTGCATCCAACTAATCGCTATTTGATAAATGCTTTGATCAACGCAGCTGCTTCGGGCGCTTTCCAGTTCGTCTCGCCTGGAATGCGGCCAATTTCACGCCCTTGCTGATCAATTAGTATTGCATAGGGAACACCAGACGCACGCAGCGAAATGCCCAGCCGCATTTTAGGGTCGGAGTATGTCGGCAGGTTAATGCTTTTTTCTTCAAGATATTTTTTCACCACGCGCGGACCTTCCTTATCAACGCTGATGGGTAACACCATAAATTTATCGCGGCCAAATTCTTCCTGCATATCGCTCAGCATCGGCATTTCAATCGAACAATAGGGACACCATGTCGCCCAGAGCGTAAGCAAAACCAGACGCCCACGAAAATCACTGAGCTTAATGGGTCTACTTGTTACATCCAGAAAATCGACATCAGGAAGGGGCTTTGGCTCAGCGTGAAGGACAAAATCCTTCATTTCACCTTGGATTAAATCTGCCGCAGAACCTGCGTAAACAGGCTGATTTTGAAGCCCACCAATCAAAAAAACGAAGATTGCTACGCGAAAGACTTGTAAGAACGCGCTCTTTTTCTGCATAATCAATAAAGACCCTTAAAACCAAGATTTATGAATGTCAGATAAGCAGAAAAACGTGCCCAATCCTACCGAAAAGAACACATCCGGAAACAGTATGTGGGGCGGCCGCTATGCGGCTGGACCATCGGCAATTATGACAAGCATTAATGCCAGCATCAGTTTTGATAAAAAGCTTGCCCTTTATGACATTGAAGGGTCGATTGCGCATGCAACCATGCTCGGCGCAAAGAAAATTATCGGCAGTGATGACGTTACAAAAATTACCAATGGCCTTAACGCCATCAAAGAGCAGATAAAGGCGGGCACTTTCCAGTTCACAGAAGAACTCGAAGATGTGCACATGAATATCGAACATCATTTAACGCAAGCGATTGGCGATGCAGGACGCCGCTTGCACACTGGCCGTTCACGTAACGACCAGGTTGCTACAGATTTTAAATTATGGATACGCGATGCGTTTGATTACCTCGAATCTCAATTAAAAGCATTGCAAGGCGCGCTCATTGCCCAAGCTGAAAAGCATGTAGATAGCGTGATGCCAGGCCTTACGCATTTTCAAATTGCGCAACCGGTAAGTTTTGCACATCACCTACTTGCCTATGTTGAAATGCTGGGCCGCGACCGCGATCGCGTTACATCGGCACGAAAGCGCGCCAATGAATGCCCGCTGGGTGCTGCGGCTTTGGCTGGTACACCATACCCAATTGACCGCACCATGACCGCAAATGCGTTAGGTTTCGATAGGCCCACCGCCAATTCGCTGGACAGCGTGTCAGACCGCGATTTTGCCATGGATTATGCAAGCGCGGCAAGCATCATCATGGTGCATTTATCGCGCCTTGCCGAAGAAATCATTCTTTGGATGAACCCGCAAATCGGCTTCATCACGTTGGGTGATCAACTCACCACCGGCAGCTCCATCATGCCACAAAAACGTAACCCCGATGCAGCGGAATTGGTACGTGGCAAAACTGGCCGTGTGTTTGGTGTGCTTACGCAAATGTTGACGCTGCTCAAAGCCTTGCCACTTGCTTACGCCAAAGATTTACAGGAAGACAAGGAGCAAACCTTCATGGTTGCTGAAACGCTTGACCTTGCGTTAAGCGCAATGACTGCGATGGTGCACGATATGAAAGCGAACACTAAGGCGATGAAGGAAGCAGCCGCCTTGGGTTTCAGCACTGCAACCGATTGCGCCGATTGGCTGGTGCGTGAATTGCAACTGCCATTCCGCGATGCGCACCATATTACCGGACAAATTGTCAAACTGGCTGAAGGTAAAAGCGTGCAACTCCACGAATTGAAATTACCTGAACTGCAATCGATTGAACCACGCATTACCGCCAAAATTTTTGACGTCTTAAGCGTTGAAGCATCCATGAATAGCCGCACCAGCTTTGGTGGCACTGCGCCTGTTGCTGTACGCGCAGCGATTAACGATGCCAAGAAAAGGTTTCTTTAATGCGCAGGCCAGCCCAGATTTTATTGATGCTTTGTGTATTGTTGTTATGCGCCGCATGCGGCAAGCGCCCAGACGTGGTTGATGCCCCCGAAGGCAGCGACCCCAACGCCTTTCCACGTAAATACCCTGATATTTCAATAGATCCAGCTGGACACGCCAATCCATAACTTAACACTCAATGAAACATTTTATTGCTCACAAAAACACAAGACTAATGATGGAAGATGTTGATATTGCGGAACTGGCAAAAACGACACCTACTCCTTTTTATGTGTATTCCGCCAATACCATCCGCGCACGGTATTCTGAATTATGCAGCGCGGTTAATCATTCGCGCGTGAAAATCTTTTTTGCCGTAAAGGCAAACTCCAATATTGCTGTGTTATCACTGCTGGGCAAAGCCGGTGCGAATATGGATATCGTATCGGCTGGCGAGATGAAGCGGGCTTTGGCGGCTGGCATTCCCGGAAACCGGATTGTATTTTCCGGTGTTGGCAAAACCGATGATGAGTTGGAATTCGCGCTAAAAAACTATATCTATCAAATCAATGCTGAATCATTACCCGAACTGATTGCAATTAACCGCGTCGCAGCTGCGTTAAAAGTGCAGGCGCCTGTAGCCCTGCGCGTCAATCCGGATGTCGATGCAGAAACCCATGCCAAGATTTCAACCGGCAAAGATGAAAACAAATTCGGCATCAGCTGGGATCACGTCGAAGCCGCCTTTGCAAAAGCCGCGGCGCTTTCGAATATTAATGTGTTGGGGCTAAGCGCACATATAGGTTCACAAATTATAACCACTCAGCCTTTCATCAACTCCGCTGCGCGCATGGAAGAAATGGTAACCAAGCTTCGCGCGCAAGGTCATTCTATTCAACGCATCAGCCTTGGCGGCGGGCTTGGCATTCCATATCAGGGCGAAACCATTCCGCTGACTGAATTTGGCAAACTGGTTCACGACTTCGCCGATAAAATGAATTGCGATGTAGAACTGGAGCCGGGACGCTTTCTGGTTGGTGAAGCAGGCTTGCTCATAAGCAGGGTCATTTATGTGAAGGAAGCCAGCAGCAAAAACTTCCTGATTGTGGACGCTGCCATGAATGACCTGTTGCGCCCTACCCTTTATGAAGCCCACCACCCCATCTGCAAGGTCATCGAATCGCCATCGGCACCCGCGAACCAAGTATATGATATTGTTGGCCCCATTTGCGAAACAGGAGATTATCTGGCTGAAAACCGCGCTCTTTCCCCCTGTCAGGCAGGAGATTTAATCGCTATATCTATGGCAGGGGCTTATGGGGCGACCATGTCTTCCATGTACAATTCGCGGACGCTGATTGGGGAAGTGTTGGTTGATGGCAACCGCGCCGAAACAATCCGTAAGCCGTTAACGATTGAACAGCAATTATTATGGGAAACTATTCCAGCTAATTAAACCTTCTGCGGGATGACCTATGCGACCACCAGTGATTAAGAAAAAATACGGAAAGCGGTTTTGGGGTCCCTTAGTTTTAGCTGTAGTTGCAATTATTGCAGTTGGCGCAACCGTCATCTGGAAAGATAAAACCACCGAATTTTTACAATCCCTAAACCGCAGCGAAACTCTACCTGCTGAGCAGACTGCCGCGCAGGAAACCGTGCGCCCCAACCCCAATCTTGCACCACCGGTTGTTTCATGGGTTGCCCAACCGCAACATTCCGCGCAGGGTCGTGTTGCTATGGCTTTTAAAATTGGCGCATCAGCGCCGCTGCGCAGCGTTAAAATTAGCATCACGCCTGTTGTGCAAATGTCTGGGATTTATATTGATAAAGAGGTCATGGAAGTTCCAACCTATATCATTGGCCGTAAAAGTCTTGATTGGGATGGCCAGTTAGATTTAACGGGTTCAATACTGGCAGGCACGCCAGTTGTACTACAAATCATTGCGCAGGACAGTGACCGACGCGAAGGCACAAGCGATACCGTTTCTATCACGCTTCCTGAACATAATTTCAATCATCCCGTTGCCAAGGCTATTTATTCCCTCCGCAAAAACTTGCGTGAAGACCCACAGAACAAGCGTTTGGAAACCCTGCGCGGCCTTGCAGTGCTGTTACAGCAACGCGACAACTTTGAGCATAATGAGTTAAGCTTGCTTACCTTGCGCAGCGCTGCGGTGCGTATTGCGCTAGATAAAACCAATGATGGTCTTCGTACCGCCCTTGATTTATTATGGCACGCAGCAGTGCTATTTGAAGACAGACACCCCACGGGTCTTGCTAAAAGCTAAATAATAAATGATTTCCCAATCTTCAATTCCGGCGCGTAAAGCGCTCACCGTCTGGCTAACCACTTGCTGCATCCTGATTTTATGCATGGCGGTTATTGGCGCCATTACGCGTCTAACGGAATCGGGCCTTTCCATCACAAAATGGGAGCCGATTAAGGGTACCCTGCCGCCTTTGAACGCTGCCGCATGGAATGAAGCATATGAACTATATAAGGCTACCCCACAATATGCTGGTATCCATGACGGGATGAGCCTTGAAGAATTCAAGGGTATTTATTTCTGGGAATGGATACATCGGCTATGGGGCCGGATGATTGGCGTTGTCTTTGCATTACCCTTATTGTTCTTCTGGGTAAAGGGAATGATACCCAAAAGCTTTAAACTGCCCCTGTTGGGCATTTTTTTACTGGGTGGCTTTCAGGGCTTTATCGGCTGGTTCATGGTGCAAAGCGGTCTGGAACCCGGACAAGTAAGTGTCAGCCCTATTCGCCTTGCACTGCATCTAGGGATTGCACTGTTAATCTACGCCCTAACCTTCTGGCAAATCCTGCGATTACATCCGGAGCAATTCAGACTTCACAGACCTTACACATGGTGTTTGCATCGCCACACGTTATTCGCATTATTGTTTTTATCGATCACGATTGTATGGGGAGCATTCACCGCAGGGCTTGATGCCGGAAAAATCTATAACAGCTTCCCATTGATGGACGGGCGCTTAGTGCCGACAGATTTTATCGCGTTTGAAGATTGGCTGAAAAACATCACGGCAAATCCCGCAGCCGTGCAATTCATTCACCGCGTACTGGCAACCATTACCTTTGTGTTGACCGTAACACTGGCTTGGCGGATGCACAGTATTGATAAACGACTAAGCATCGCGTTAAGTGGTTTTATGATCCTGCAATATTGTCTTGGTATAGCAACCATATTGACCGGTGCGCATATCATCCCCGCCAGCCTGCATCAAGCGAATGCAGTATTAGCGCTGACCAGCCTCATCGCAGCATTATTTGTCGTAAAACAAAAAGTTTAAGCAGCCTTTAGAACAGCTGTGCGGTCTTCGGCGACATGCTGGATAATTGCATCCAGCCATTCACCATCATCCGAAAGTTTTGCGAATGTCAGCAGATGATTATCGATCATTGCTGGCTGATCAGAAATAATAGCCCCTGCGGTTTTAATGGTCTGCACCAATCCGGCAGGAACACTTACTTCCAGACCATTCAGATGTTCGCAAAGTGTCAATAATTCGATGGCTTCAGCAATCGCAACAATCGGCTTTTGTGCATCAAAGAAATGACGCAGCACACGGCGGGTATGAAGGTTGTTCTTAAGCTTTTCAATTGCACGTGCGCCACCGGGTAGCAAAACCGCGTCGTAATCAGAACCCAATGCTTGGTCGAGTTGTACATCAACCGGAAAATAATGGCCCCATGTGTTTTCAAACCACCCATGAACCAAACCGTTTTCGGGGGATACAGTGATAAATTTTGCGCCGGTTTTGTTTAATGACTTTTGAATATTGCTAAATTGTTCTTCGGCAAAACCGCTTGCTACCAAAATACAAATCTTCTTACCTGACAGGATATTCTCCATGCCCCGACCTTTCTTTTTATATTTTTGATTTTGAAATGCGCCGCTAGTTCTTGAGACTGCGCTGCATTTGTGGGTGGAACTTCTGCTGTAAAAAAAACCCTCGTGCTTTAAAAACCCACACTCTTAAAATAACAAGGGGACGCAATAGATAGCCTATTGCGCCCCCTGATTCAATGCAGTTTTTAGTTTCAAGCGACTCTTAGAAAGTCGCTGTTATCAAGTATTATTGAACACCCAGTACTTGATAGTAATAATAACCAGGCACAGTTGCGTTGCTGTTGTTTATGCAGCCTGTCATTTTGCCGCCAAGCACCTGCGCTGGGGGACCCACCACGTTCGCAGGCCATGCGGAGAAGTTCACAGTATTCGATATGGCGCCAACGTCAGTACCAGTTACGTGAGTAGTTGTGTTCGCACCAATCACGTTGATTTGATCGCACACCCCTTGGTTCACTTTAAGTACAGCGAGACGTTCAAGTGCAGTACTGCCCAGGCTGGTTACAGCACCCCATGTGTAAATCCATGTATCGGTTGCAGGATTTGCAGCGAGCGCCGTTGAAGGAGGAACAAGACCGCCACCAAGTGGGGAGAAAATCGCAGTATTGGTGGTTGTGTTCGACGCATTAATATCTACGTTTGCAAGCGGTGTACCCAATGCCACAATACGATCCACACCAAGCTTCAGATTTTGACCAATCTGAATTATGGCGCCAGCATTCGTGCGATTGGTTTCTTGCGATGCGTTAGTTGCAAAGGTTGAGGACCCTGCGGCAATTGCAGTTGCCAAAATAGCAAGAATTGCGACCACGAACAGAATTGGGCCAATCGCAATACCAGCTTGCTGATTTAAGCGTGAATGAGCGTGACGTTGCATCGGCTATGTCTCCTAAAATGGGTCGATGTGAAGTGCTTGAATTTTAATAAACCTTTATTAAACAAAGGTTACTCTAGCTGATAACAGCTTCGCAACTGCATGATTCGTGCATCGGCAGGATGCTTAATCCACCATTATCTATGTATTGACTGATCAGTATTTAATTCTGAGCTGTTTCCGGCTGTGTAATATTGATGGCCTCAGCGGTTAACTCAGCCTGCATCAAGCCATCTCCCGGACACTCCACGCCAACGCAAAAAGCATTCAGTGTCCAACGCACTGTGGATACCATCGAATCCACATAGCTAACAGCATTTAACCAATTCATGAAATCATCGGGGTTATTGCTCATCAACCGCAAAGTGGGTTTGGATGTAATATCAAAATTCACTGTGGGAAATTGTTTTTTTAATCGCGCCTGCAACGGTTCGTATTGTTCCTTGGTCAACGGCAATCGAACAATCTTTGGCAATACGGGGTCTAGCGCACGCGCAACCTCTGTTTTCAGTTTAAGCTGAGCAGTATCTTTTACAGCCGTGAATGCCAAACCCATTGCTACAATCGCAACAAGCCAGGCGATGCCTATAATGAGAAGCGTTGATTTATCAATCGTCACCATCGCTTTTTCAAATACAGCGCCAGAAAAATAACGGCCGACATCACCCATTCGTAAATCGAGCGATAATCCCTTTGGCATAGCAAAAGATTGTTTTGTTACGCCAGTGGGGAGAACAGCATCATCAGCAAACGGATCAGTTTGTTTTTTAGATAAAAGCTTTTTGAAACTGCCTTTCGATAAATCAATTTCCAGCGAGTTTATTTTCTTGAAAAACCCCGATATGCCATCAAGCAATTTTGTCATTTGATTTGCCCTTTGCGCATATAGGAATCCTTGCCATTGGCAATTACCAGGCCTTCATCATTGCGTTCGATCGTCTGGCCGCCCAATTCCTGAATACGGTTCGATGTTAGATTTTCAGGAACAACGCCCCACCATTTAACATTATTGTCTTTAAGCATATAGAGCTTTAACCAACCCTGTGCATTGATAAGGCTTTCATTGAGTTTGTTAAAATTGGCGACTTGTTCGCGCATATCACTCGTACGCAAAACCATGGCTGTTTGTTGCAATTGCAAAAGTGATGCGGCAGTACGCGTTTGCAATTCCTTTAAATCCGATCGATAGGCAAGTTGCGTAACCGATGCCATGAACCACACAAATACTGAAAATATAGTCACGATGATGGCTGTAATCACCGATGCAAATCCCATAAAGCGGCGCGCACGGTTTTCAAGCAATGACAACGATTCCCATTCAACTGCCTTCAAGGTGATAATCCGGTCAGGAATTAAATCAAATATTTCTGCATTACCCATTTCACGGGAAAGGCGTTCAGCCTTGGCTTTTATAACTGATGACGTTCCACGGATAATCTGCATGCTTTCACGGTCAACCGCCATAAGGGTCGCGGCTTCGTCACTATAATAGGTATAGATAATCGGCATTTCCAAGCTATCTGGAGCACCAGGCAGCAAACAAGCAAAGGGGCACCATGATTTTGAATGCGATGCCATATCTTCCGAACGGATGGCCAGATACCACACGCGGTCTTCATAGACGCGCCACACAAAATGGATACGTTCACTGGCACAAGCTTCTGCCGCTGCTTGCCAAGCAATAGCTTGTTCTTCACCTTTTACCGCAGGACAGCTGCCGCCAATCATTTCCGGCGGGAAGTAGAATGTTTGTAGCGCTTCATCCGCCGTACTTAACGCACCAGCTTCCAAAACGGATGCGTTTGCATCCCTGTCTGCTCCGCTTACAAAACTCATTAACCGCCACCCTTGCCGATATCCTTCATGCTATCCATGAAGCCTTGGTTTTGGATACTTAAAAGATAAATCATCGTCAGAACTACCGCACCAAAAAGCACCATGGTCAGAATAACGCCAAACATCATGATTTTCTTCTGGCCGGTTTTTGCCATGCTATGGCGTTCTTCCGAAATACTCTCGAACACTTCTGATAATTGTTCAAGAGATTGAATACTACGTAATTGGTCACTTTCCTGCTTGGTCAATGGTGGGCGCGCCAGTGCCTTTGCCGTATCAATACCCGCCATAACGCGTGATAAGCATTCGCGCCAATAATTGCGGGTAATCGGTTCAATGCACGAATCAATCAGAATTTTTAATGCTTCGTCCAGCGGAACATTGCCTTTCAGCAAACGGCTCATCAATTTAGTCGTATCATGCATGGTCGCATCGTGCATGTAACTGCTGATAAGTGGCAGTTTTGATACCATGCGCGACGCATAGTGATCCGCCTTGTGGCGGTTTTTCCAAAATATCATACCAATCCCAGCAATCGCCGCAGCACCGCCAAGCGTAATCACCATCAAGGAGTAATTGATGATGCTCACGGTTTCGATCGCATCATTGAATTTTTTTGCTGCAACAGGATCCGTGCTGGATTTATTACCTGATGTTTTCAAATAAGGAATGAACGTAAATTGTGCACCCCAAATGGTCGAAATAATCGAAAAAATATCGAACGACAACCAGCCGAGCGCACCCATGACCAGCTTCATCTGCTTGCCTTTTTCATCAACGTGCTGAATGGCATGCACGATAACACTCTTCAAGTCACCCGCACGCTCTCCTGCCATGATAATCGACATTGTCGCAGCATCCATCAATTTGAGCTGGCGAAGCGCTTCGGAAAACGAACCACCACCCTTTAATACTGAGCGTGTTGGCAAAAACGCTAGGCGCCGCCGCGGATCGGTTTCGCCTTCAATAATATTCAATAAAGCGGTACCTGCTGATGTTGTTGCAGATTGAAAGCGCAACGCGCGTAGTAACTGAATTTGCCAAGCAGCAGAGCGCACATCCATCCATTCGAACATGTCTTGCTTGCGCTCTTTGATTTTGATTGGCCATAATCCCTTGGAACGCAATACGCGGCGCACTTCATCTTGGGATGGCAAATAGAAATCTTCTTCGCGTACACTGACGTGGCCGCCGGGCAAAGTCACTGCATAGCGAACATTCCAAAGCTTCATCGCGCTTTCCCTGCCATTTCTTCAACAAGCAGCGCAGCGCCCATATGCGCGTCAATCACACGGCGTTTAATCAGATCACGGATAGTGGCTTCACGTGGAATGAATATTGTGCCCGGCACATCGACTACCGAATTGGTAACATTCGATAAAATCATTTCCGTGATACTGCGCTTACTAGCCTGATCTTCAGGCGGGAATAACGCTTCAAGCGCAAGCGTTCGACCTAGAAAACCGCTGCGGTTGCATAAATCACAGCCCTTGCGATCAGCAATGGCTACTCTGTCGTCACCCGTTAATCCCATATCCTGAAGGCGATTTTCATCGCCAAATACTTCCATTGCATTCATTTGCTTGTGACAGGCCGGGCAAACCGTTTTCACAAGGCGCTGTGATAATGAACCGATTAGCGCATGACCAAGAATATAAAGGCCAGATGTACGATAAGTGGATGATAAAAACCCATCAATACGGTCAAGCACGTGCAAGGCGTTGACAGCATGCACCGTAGTAATCACCAAGTGACCAGATTCTGTTGCACGCAATGCGGCTTCTACCGTATCACCATCGCGCATTTCACCGATGATGATAACGTCAGGGTCATGGCGCATCAGCGCGCGTACCGCATCCGCAAGGCCCATACCCGAATGATCGGTAACCGATGTCTGGTCCACCAGTGGCATATCGTATTCCACAGGCGATTCAACCGAATAGACTGCTTTGGCCGTGCGGTCGATTTCTTGAATAATTCCGTACAAAGTTGTTGATTTACCAGAGCCCGTAGGTCCGCTGACCACAATCAAACCGCCATCTTTTACATTACCATGCACCACGCGGCGAATACGTTTGGCAACATCGGGGGCATTGGAAAAAAGTTCATCGAATGAACGAAGGTTATCTCGATCGAGCAACCGCATGGTGATTTTTTCACCCGAAGGCGCAACAGGTAAGGATGCAACACGAACGTCAATCATGCGACCTTGCCATTCAAATGACAGACGGCCGTCTTGTGGGTGCTGACGATCAGCGGCGTCCATCTTGGACTCCGTTTTAATACGGGTGACAATCGGCGCCATCACACGGTTCGGAAGCAAGTGTTTGTAGGTAATATCACCGTCAACACGATATCTAATCCAGCAGCGCACATCATCTTCTTGCAGGGTTAAGTGAATATCCGATGTACGACTTTGGCAGGCTTCCGCCAGAATATCATAAACGGCCTGTTCGACCATGGTTGCGTTATCTGGGTCGCGTGAAAGGGTGGCAAAAATACGCACCAAGCGTTCACTGGCAACTTCGGTTTGGTCGCGCATCAGGCGCGCCAGTTCCCCTCTATCCCATGGCTCGATTTCGACATCATTGACATCGCACTTACCGCGTTTAAGCGCAAGAATGATGCGCTCCAATTCGCTTTCTTCAAATCGGTCACCTGTCGCGACACGCAGCACACCTTCTTTTAGGTCAAGAAGGCAAATACCCATCGCAGTTTGAATGGATGTTGGAACATAGAGCCGCAGGGATTGCATATTCAAATCCTGACGGACACCGATTTTACTTTTGCCCTTGGTTTCTTCTTCTTCAATCCGGAAACCATTGCGCTTAAGAATTTCTTCAACCGACATGTGACGGCCGCGTGCACGGTGCACACTTTGCTCGGCAAGCGCTAAATCGACATGTCGCTGTGATAATTTAAAGCGTGCTTCTGGCGCTTGAAGGGATGACTTTGTTTCTTTTGTCTCATCCGCCGGAGTTGTTATAACCTCTTCCATGCACGACTAACCTATGGCTTTATCATATTGAGAACATCTTGTGCGGTCATGGCGTTATTCAACTGTTTTGTCGAGGTGCCCAAGCCCGAACTATTACTGCTTGTTCCACCAATACTGCCTGTTGAATTCAGACCACTACCGCCTGAAGATGACGAAGATGAACTAGTCGCAGAATTATCCACCAGCTTTTCTGACTTTGAGCTACCACTCTCAAAAGAGGAGCGTTTACGCTTGGCCTGTCCTGAATCCGATGTGCTTTTTCCATCATCCGATTTTTCAGCGCTTCTGGGCTGAATAGTTTGCTTGTTACGAAGCGTTAGATTCATACGTTTGCCAGCCGCCATCACCACGACACGGGTTGGATCCAGCTGTAATAATTCTACATCGACGCCGTCAATCGAAACTTTTTCACCAAGCCCCACCATATAGGATTGTTCTTGTGCATCGCCTAAAATAGCGCGCCCGCCGACAGTACCAATCAACATAAGTTGCGGTGCCGATGCAGCGGGCGCTTGCTCGGCTTCAACCATTTCTTCAACGCTTGGCGGTTTAGTTGGGAGTACCGCACTTGATTTCATCGGTACAACGCCGTCATCCGAACCATCCATTTTTGCGGCTGATTTCGGCAGTGGCAATGGTTCAAGTGAAGGTTGTGAACGCAATTGCAGCTTACCCGAACCGCTTGGCATCAATGATGAAGAGCTACTACGTTTTGGCTTATCCGAACCGGATTTTGTATCTGCAACATCCTCTTCTTTTCCGCTGCGTCCATCTGAACCTGCACCGCGAATGGGCACTACAACAAAGCCCAGATTGCCGCTATGACGCACAATCAAATCGGTCGCTACATTCCCACGGAAAGTTGGCTCCCACATCACCGTAATCGGGCAGGATTCGCCCGGTTTTAATTCATCACCTTCTTTGCAGCCCATTTTTCGGACACTCAGCCCTTCATCTTCTGAGGCAATCAAATCTATCGAAGAGATAAGCAACGGAACCGTGCTGTCATTTTCAATTAGCATGGTGCGGGCGGCTTTTTCTTCATTCACCATTACCGTACCAAAATCGAGTGGCGCCGCGATTTTTTTACTGATTGCCAATCCTTCGGATTTTTCATCAGCTTTACCAAGCGTTGTGCCATTTACTTCCGCGCGCGCAATACGGCCTGTACCGGAATGATTTAATAATAATTCAACTGACCAAGGCCCTGGGCTGCTAGGCGTAATTTCCAACGCAACTGAACATTTATCCTGAACCGGTAGTGTTTTAAGTCCCTTGCAATCATCGGTGATAACTTTGCTACGCACATTACCATCAGCATTCAAGGTCAGTTCATTAATCTGTACGGGATTTCGAAAACCGTTGAAAAAAAACACCGTTATTCGCCGCGCTACATTTACCAATGTTTCACCTGCATCAATTGATGCAGGGTCCGCAACAACGGTGTTAGATATCGATGCATTCTTGCCGTCTGCTGATTTTTGGGAAACGGTATTTGGGTTCACAAAAGATGCGTTACGTGACTGCGCATGTGCGGGCGCAGATGCAACCGCCAGCACCATTACAACCATGCATACCAAGTGAATACCTCTATTCATCACGTACCCCCGCTTTCCTGGCCAGGCGGCAGAATGCTTTGCGGGTCGTCCTTGGATATAGGCTGCGGCGTTAATGCAGTTTCCGGCGTTTTAACGGGTGGAATATGGGTTTCTTCAAACATCTTTACAACCTGCCCAAATTCATTTTGTAAATCATTTGGCTTAACAGGCTGATCTTCAGCAACTTTTTTGTCTGTAGCTTCAGAAACTTTTTCTGGTACAGCAGGTTGTTCTTTTGGTTTATCTGCCACTTCGCCAACAGAGCGTAAGCTATCTACATTTCGTAGATCGGGCGCTTCCTTGTCACTAAAGAATACAACCGATGGTTTAACCATCACAACAAGCTCCGAATTGCTGACCGTGCCAGTGCCGTAAGTTGGTATAATACCGCTCATAAAATCGGGGCCAGGCAATCCTTCGCGGTTGCGGTCCTCACGGGAAGTTTGCAATCCTGCCAATACAAGATTATCACCGGGTCGAACACGCAGCACGGTTTGCACAGCACGGTTAGCTGTTTTTGGTAATTGCAATTGCGTGGTACCGGTTGGGATATTGGTAAACCTGATGAAGTCGGATGTTTTAATTTCAAGTTTAGAGAATACCACACCACCTTCATAATTTCCGGTAACGGTAATTTGAAGACCAGTCTTCAATTCTTCAGTGTTTACGGTGTTATTGCTTGCTCCGGATGTCGTTCCGGTGCCCGCGACCGTGCTGTTAACGAGCGTGCCAACTTGCGACACATAACGCTCGCTATCACCCACTTCAAACTTCGCGGATGTACCGGACACAAACGTCAATTGCGGCGAGCTGATATTTTGAACCTTACCCTGCGTTGCAAGGAACCCTGCAAGCACATTGACGTCAACCGCGCCTGAAAGCACGGCGCCAAGGCTTACACCTTTGCTTGTTCCAACCGTTGATGTATTGGACTCTCCAAGGATGTTAAGCCCCATGCCTTTTCCGCCAAAATCCGGCAGATGCAAATCTTTCCAGCTGATGCCCAATTTTTTTGTATCATCCAGCGTAACCTGCCAGATGTATAATTGCATCACGATGAGTGGTCGGCCGTTGCGCAATTGATCAAGGTAACCTTGAACGCGTTCATGACCGATAGCGTTCGTTGTATAAATCAGATTTCCGCCATTCGTATCAGCTTTTACTTTGCCATCAATCAATGCTTCAATTGAATCAGCAATCGTATTCGCTGCACTGCCCGATCCGGACACGGCAACACCAGGCAATTCAACAACAAACGTATCTTCTTCAGCGAGTTCCAGTGCGCCATTGCGATAGGCGCAAAGAATTTTTGCTGCGCGACACATTCGGCTTACAACGACCGGTAACGAACCTTTCAGGTTCATTAATGTGACTTTGCGGGTTTGTAATTCTTCACTTTCCCAAAGCAGTGTAATGTCAGTATCGGCAAGAACAGCTTGCAGCGCGGTAGTCACCGGAACATTATTTAAATTAGTAGCACCAATTTTAATATGCGCGGGTAGATCCTCGCTTGGACGTAAGTTGGCAGGACGCAGGGTGCGACCTAATTGCAATTTCACAACTGGCGGATCTTTATCGCCGCGAACAGTTTCTGCTTGCTCGGGAATTTGCTGAACGCGGGGTTCACGTTCCGTTAATCGCTCAGGCGGTGAAAAATCTCCGCCAACTAATGAACAGCTTGTCAAAAGCAACGAGAGAATAAACGCCGTGCAGGTGCGCGAGACGCGCAAAAGCAAAGCAAAATTCTGTTCAAAACTTCTTTTACAAAACCATTTCATATCAATAACGATGCCGACCGTAAGACGTGTGATTCGACCGATTTTGCGGCTTGTATCGATTAAGAAGGGTTAAGATTGACAAAAAATTAACGTCGCGCCGCCTTCGCCAAATCGCTTGGCAGATAATCTGGGGCGTGTCTTTTGGATTCTGGTTTGCAAAAAAGCCGGTTTTAAAAGTCGAGCGCGATATCAAGCGCCGGCGCAGAATGCGTAATGGCGCCAACCGAAATAAAATCAACGCCCGTTTCGGAAATAGAACGAATAGTCTGGAGACTTACCCCCCCTGATGCTTCCAGCGGAATCTTACCCGCGGCCATACTCACGGCCTTGCGCAGCGATTCAAGGGAAAAATTATCAAGCATGATGACATCTGCGTCGGTTATTAAGGCTTCACCAAGCTGTTCAAGCGTATCGACCTCGATTTCGACCTTTACGGTCTTGCCCACGGCTGCCCGCGCCTTTTGCACGGCCATACTTATCGAACCCACTGCGGCAAGATGATTATCTTTTATGAGCACAGCATCATACAAGCCAAAGCGATGATTAACAGCGCCGCCTGTGCGCACTGCATATTTTTCAAGTGCGCGAAGCCCGGGATGGGTTTTACGTGTACATAATATTTTTGCTTTTGTCCCGGCTGTTTCTTTTACAAATTTGGCTGTAAGCGTTGCTATACCTGATAAATGGGTTAGAAAGTTTAGCGCGGTTCGTTCAGCAGTTAAAATAGAGCGCGTATTGCCTTCCAGTTTTGCAATAACATCACCTGCCTTCAAATGATCGCCATCATTTTTAAAAATAGTGATGCGCAAACTATCATCCACTAACCGCAATGTCGTTTGCGCACACTGCATGCCACATAACACACCGTCAACGCGCGCAACAATATCAGCAGTGCTTTGCAATCCTTCCGGAATTAGTGCTGCACACGTAATGTCACCTGCATCCCCCAAATCTTCGGCAAGAGCGGATTTGACCGCCGCATCAATGATGGACTGCGTTAATTCAATCATGTCTTACTTCTTTCGGCCAGTCCTGATGCACCAATTCACGTACCGCGCGCTCGAACAATGCCAATGTAATCGTACTATGTTCAGCTTTTTCAAGTAAATTAGGGAAATCTTCGCGCGCATGTGCACCGCGGCTTTCTTTGCGCTGCAATGCGCTCACCGTTACCATTCCTGCAATCAAAATCATGGAACGGGTTGTCCGGCTAAGCTCACCACGACGCTGAAAATCTACAATCGCTTTTAATGCTTCAAGCAGTTTTGCTTCATTGCGCACAAGGCCGACATTCGCATACATCAGCTTACGAAGCGCCATACGTGTAATTCCATCTTTGTTCACATCAACGGCATGTGCCTTATGCAGCTGAACCACTTTGGTTGAACTTTGCGCAAGCGGTTCAGATAATACATCTTTGGCAATCACCTGTCCGTACACCAAAGCCTCTAATAATGAATTGCTGGCAAGGCGGTTGGCACCATGAATGCGGCTACATGCGGTTTCCCCGCACACCCACAGATTTTTAATTGTGCTGTGTCCTGTATCATTAATACTTACGCCACCCATATGGTAATGTGCGGCAGGTGCAACCGGCAGCGCATCTGTAACAGGATTTAAGCCCGCACTTTCGCACACTGCAGTAATTAATGGAAAGCGCTGCGGGAATAATTCGCCGACAGATTGCCGCGCATCGAGCATCGGCACGTGTCCCGATTGCAATTGCCGCCAAATGGCGCGTGCCACCACATCACGGGGTGCTAGTTCCGCTTGTTTATCAACGGATGTCATAAAGCGTTCGTTATTTTCATTAATCAAAATTGCGCCTGCACCGCGCAATGCTTCGGTAAGCAAAGGCATGGGGTCGCGGCCGATCGCCAGCGCAGTTGGGTGAAATTGTACAAATTCCAAATCTGAAAGTTCTGCGCCCGCGCGCGCTGCCATGGCCAAGCCTTCGCCACATGCGGCAAGCGGGTTGGTTGTATAACAATAAAGCTGGCCAACACCGCCCGTTGCCAGCACAACAGCTGATGCAGGCAACACCATATATTCATGTGCACGCGCTAAATGAATACCCACTACCGCGCCATCTTCAACTGCAATATCAACCGCGCGCCAGCCGACATGAAAATGGATAGATGGCGTTGTTTTTGCAGTTTCAATTAATGCACGCATTACAGCAGCGCCAGTACCATCGCCGCCTGCATGCACAATCCGGTGTTTACTATGCGCAGCTTCGCGGCCTAATGATAAATTTCCATCTTCTTGCCTGTCAAATGGAACGCCCAGCTTCTCAAGCCATGCGATTTGTTCGCTCGCATGTTCGGTAAGCATTTTCGTGCGATGTTCATCCACCAACCCTGCACCAGCGGCAATCGTATCTTCTACATGCAAGCTTGGTGTATCTTCTTCGGATAATGCGGCAGCAATACCACCTTGAGCCCATGCGCTCGCGCTACCTTCGCCCAAGGGTGCGCCCGTCAATACCGTAACCGGATGCGGCGCCAGCCGCAGCGCTGTTGATAGCCCCGCAATACCTGCGCCGATGATGATGATAGGGGCCTTAGACAAAATGATTCCTTTGGTTATTCTTTCTTTTGGCGCTGCTGTCGCAGTGCATCAAGCTCGGCAAGCCGCGTGGCAATATCCTTTTCATGCCCGCGACCCGTTGGTTGGTAAAATTGCTGCCTGACAATAGCATCGGGGAAATAATTTTGTCCTGAAAAAGCATCTGGCGCGTCATGGTCGTATTCATATCCCTTGCCATAGCCTTGTTCGCGCATCATTTTCGTAGGCGCATTCAAGATATGCTTTGGCGGCATGAGCGAGCCGTATTGCGCAGCCGCGGCCCTTGCTCCATGCATGGCTGTGTAGGTAGCGTTTGATTTGGGCGATACCGCCAGATAAATAACCAATTGCGTAAGCGCCAAATCCCCTTCGGGCGAGCCCATACGCTCATAGGCCTGCCATGCGGCAATCGCCTGTGTGAGGGCTGCTGGGTTGGCAAGCCCCACATCTTCCACCGCAAATCGCGTTAAGCGCCGCGCAATATAGTTAGGATCCTCTCCGCCTTCCAGCATGCGGAAAAACCAATACAGCGCCGCATCCACATCACTACCTCTCAATGATTTATGAAGCGCGCTGATTAAATTGTAATGGCTATCCTGCTTTTTATCATAAAGCGGCGCACGTTTTTGCAACCGTTTAATAAGATTTGGAGTATCCAGAACATCCTGTGGCAGCGAAGTTAATAAATCTTCGGCAAGCGCCAACAAATAACGTCCATCACCATCCGCCATACCAATTAATGTGCTGCGCGCTTCTACGCTCAGTCTCAGTTTTTTGCCGGTATCTTTTTCTGCGCGTTGCAATAACTCTTCTTGGGCCGCTTCATCGAGGCGATTGAGCACCACCACCTGCGCACGCGATAGCAACGCGCCATTGAGTTCAAATGATGGATTTTCGGTTGTCGCACCAACCAATACCACCGTACCATTTTCAACATATGGCAAGAATGCATCCTGTTGTGCGCGATTAAAGCGATGAATTTCATCGACAAATAATAATGTGCCATTTCCCATGGCATGGTTTTTCTCAGCTAATTCAAATACTTTGCGCAATTCCGCAACACCGGACATCACGGCAGACACAGGCTCGAACTTCAGTCCGACCGCTTTTGCCAGAAGTCGTGCAATTGTAGTCTTGCCGCAGCCTGGCGGTCCCCACAGAATGATTGACGATAAATGCTTTGTCGCCACCATGCGAGCAATGATGCCATTATCTTTTAGCACATGGTCTTGGCCAATGACTTCCGATAAGTGCACTGGCCGCAATTTATCAGCAAGCGGCCGTGGCGCTGCGCTTTCAAATAAGGATGTTTCTTTTTGCGCGCTCATCTCACCACTACTGTTATGACATTACCACCGCGGTTAATGCTGATTTTCCATGCTGACGCAGGGGCATTTAATGCAGTCTGAATATCGCTCACTGACTTTATTTCATTATTATTGATGCCGATAATCAGATCACCACGCTGAAGTCCCAAACGCGCAGCCACACTGCCCTTGCTCGTGCCAAGCACAATCACGCCTTCAATATCATCCGGGAGACCAAGGTCTTGCGTTAACGCAGGCGATGGATTAACAACCCTGGCGCCGGACAATGGTGTATCGCCTGTTAACGTCGTTTCACTTTTTATTGTTTCTTTTGGCGGCGGTGAAATTTTGACTGTGATATCCTGTTTTTCCTGCTTGCGCATGATGCTGAAGGTCAGTGATGTATCAACCGCCGCTGTTGCTGTGCGGTAACGCAAACCTTCCTCATCGGTGATTTCCTTGCCGTTAATTGCCAAAATAACATCACCAATTTTTAACCCTGCATCCAGCGCCGGGCTTTGCTTGTGAATTTTGCGCACGATCACGCCTGTGGGATGGTTAAGTCCTACGCTTTGTGCAATCTCGCTATTAAGCGCCTGTACGGAAATACCAAGCCAGCCGCGCACCACTGTCCCGCCCTGACTTGCGGATGCAATAACCGTACGGACAAGGTTTGATGGAATAGCAAAGCCAATACCTAGCGAGCCTCCATCTTTTGAATAAATGGCAGAAGGAATACCCACGAGTTTACCATCCGCCGTTATCAGCGCGCCTCCCGAATTGCCTGGGTTAATCGCCGCATCGGTTTGAATGAAATAATTATAATCGCTACTACTTACTTCTGCCGCGCGCGCAACCGCAGAAATGATTCCCATGGTTACGGTTTGCCCGACCCCGAACGGATTGCCTATTGCCAATACCACATCGCCTACTTCCGCATCATCACTATCAGCCAGAGTTAGCGTTGGAAAAGTTTCGCCTTTGGTTTTCAATTTTAAAACTGCCAGATCGCTGCGTTTGTCATCGGTAATAATCGATGCTTCAAATTCGCGGCGGTCGGAAAGCACAACTGTAATCTGGTCAGCGCCTTCAATGACATGGTTATTGGTTACGACAATTCCGTTTTCGCCAACCATCACGCCTGAACCCAACGAATTTTGTACGCGCTTTTGGGTCAAACCTTGTGGCATTTGGTCACCAAAAAACTGGCGAAACAGCGGATCGTTCATAAACGGCGATATCATCATGCGCTGGCGTACTAATGTGCGCGTATAGATATTTACGACTGCGGGCGCCACACGTTTGATTACAGGCGAAAAACTAATGGCAATGTCTTGCTTGCTTGTAGGGATGCGCGGCGCATCATCTGCTGCCAAAACCGGCGCAGCCATCATGATTGAAACAACGAAAAGCAAATTAGAAAAAAGCCGGGTCAAAGGGAGCCTCCATCCATCAGGATAATATAGAGCACCCCAAGATATGAGCAAGAAGTTGGGCAAGAATTTGGCATATCACTACCACGTTCAGGACTTGATAATACCCCCTTCAATCAGTTTTAGGCCCACAGCCCCCGCAATGATAAGTGAAATACAAAGGATTTTTTGCCATGTAATCGGCTCATTAAAATAGAACGTGCTAAGCAGTGTAAGAAGGACACAATTCACACCTATCCATACTGTATAGCCAGTGCCAATACCGAGCGATTTCATGGCAAGTGACGCAAAGAACGGGCTAGCCAGAATAAAGACCAGCGCAATAAGGCTTGGGATTAGTTTAGTGAATCCGTCATTGAGTTTGAGTGTGACAATCCATGCCACTTCGCAAAGCCCTGCAAGAATGAGATAAACCCATGCCATGCACTAACCCTTATTTGCAATAACGCAGACAATCGCGAAGGGATTTATCGCACCCCGCGCTTGCTCCAACCACAGCTGTTGGTGCATCAAACACCGTGTTGCGCGACTCAGGGCCAGCACTGCAAATATCGCGCTCCTGATTACAGGCGCGAACACAGGCTTCGCGCTTTGTATCCGTTGTTGGCGATGTATGAGGAACTTCAATATTATCGGTTGATCTGTCTGGGCTACGTAAATAGGCGCAGCCGGACAACAAGCAAACCCCAAGCGATAAGCTCAGGAACAAGCAAAGAGCGGCTGAAAATGTTTTCCGCTCTGTTGCTTGAACGTGCATCTTAGGCAGCCTTTTCAGATACGGTATCCAATACTTCTTCGTTTGGATTTGGGCCGCTGTCCTTACCTTTTGCGGATACATCGCGGTCAACCAATTCAATAATTGCAACTGCAGCTGCATCGCCATAACGGAAGCCAGCTTTCAATACGCGCGTATAGCCGCCTGCACGTTTCGCATAGCGCGTTGCAACAGTATCAAACAACTTGGTTACCATTGCATCATCACGCAAAACAGCAAATGCGCGGCGACGATTTGCCATGCCACCCTTTTTGCCGAGCGTGATAAGGCGTTCCACAACGGTGCGAAGTTCTTTAGCCTTCGGAAGCGTGGTTTTGATTTGTTCGTGTTTGATAAGACTTGCCGCCATGTTGGAGAACATCGCTTTGCGATGGCTTGCTGTGCGGTTTAATTTACGACCTGACATTGCGTGACGCATAGTACACTTCCTTTTTTCTTCGCTTGGCTCCAGATTCTGGAGACCGATTGTGTTTGCCTTTGCCCACTCATTTTACAAACATGATGGTACAAAAGCAGTGGGCCACCATGGCCCGTTTTACTACTTAGACTTAGTATGGCTCTTCCATCTTCTTGAGTAATTCGTCGATGTTCTCAGGTGGCCAACCAGCCACTTCCATACCCAAGGTCAGGCCCATTTGTGCAAGCACTTCCTTGATTTCGTTCAAGCTCTTGCGGCCAAAGTTTGGCGTGCGGAGCATTTCTGCTTCTGACTTTTGAACCAAATCACCAATGTAGATGATGTTGTCGTTCTTGAGGCAGTTTGCAGAACGAACGGAAAGTTCGAGCTCGTCCACGCGGCGTAGCAAGTTCTTGTTGAATGGGAATTCATCTTTAACAGCTTCAGCGATATGTGCTTTTGGCTCTTCGAAGTTGATGAACAATTGCAACTGGTCTTGCAGAATACGTGCAGCAATTGCCACCGCATCTTCTGGAGCAATTGCACCATTGGTTTCAACTTGCAATGAAAGCTTGTCATAGTCGGTTACTTGACCCACACGGCTGTTTTCCACCTTGAAAGAAACCTTACGTGCTGGCGAGTAAAGGCTATCGATGGGGATCAGGCCGATTGGTGAATCTTCCTTACGGTTTTGGGATGCAGGAACATAACCCTTGCCGGTTTCAACGGTGAATTCAATGTTGAGCTTTGCACCGTTATCAAGGGTGCAGATCACCAATTCAGGGTTCATGATTTCAATTTCAGAACCGGTTTGGATTGCCTTTGCGCGAACTTCACCAGGGCCTTCAGCAGAAAGGCGCATCTTGCGTGGGCCTTCGCTGTGCATCCGAAGCGCGAGCGACTTAATGTTGAGAACAATATCGGTTACGTCTTCACGTACACCGGGGATAGACGAAAACTCGTGTAACACGCCATCAATTTGAATGGAGGTTACTGCAGCGCCTTGCAGCGATGACAACAATACGCGGCGCAGTGCGTTACCAAGGGTGGTACCAAAACCGCGTTCCAATGGTTCTGCGGTGAGGGTTGCAAAACGGGTCAGATCAACGCTTTGTCCGATTTGCTTGTTAGCTTGAATAAGTTGCTTCCAGTTTTTCTGCAGCATCTGCGACATTCGGTTATTCCTTATGGGTCAGGGTAAAAACAAAAATTCTTTAAACACAAAACGCGGGTATTTTTATACGCGGCGACGTTTTGGCGGGCGAACACCATTGTGTGGAATTGGCGTCACATCCTTAATGGAGGTGATAATGAAGCCAACCGACTGCAATGCGCGTAATGCAGACTCACGGCCAGCACCAGGACCCTTCACTTCAACTTCAAGTGAACGCATGCCATGTTCCAATGCCTTCTTACCTGCGTCTTCAGCAGCCATCTGTGCAGCATATGGGGTTGAACGGCGCGAGCCTTTAAAGCCCACAACGCCAGATGATGACCATGCAACGGTGTTGCCTTGACCATCGCTAATCGTAATCAGTGTATTGTTAAAGGTAGAGTTTACCTTTGCAATACCAACAGCAATGTTCTTGCGTTCTTTGCGTTTGGTACGCGGTGCGCCTGCTGCAGGTGCTTTTGCATCTTCTTTTTTTGCAGCTTTTTTTGGTTCAGCCATGTTCGTGTCCTTCAAATAGTAAAACTAATAATTTTTTGCCAATTACTTCTTGGTTGCGATTTTCTTACCAGCGATTGGCTTCGCAGGGCCCTTACGCGTACGCGCATTGGTGTGTGTACGTTGGCCACGAACCGGTAATCCCTTGCGATGACGCAAGCCGCGGTAACAACCCAAATCCATCAGGCGTTTGATGTTCATCGCGATGTCGCGGCGAAGATCGCCTTCTACTTTATAGTTCGCATCAATGAACTCGCGGATTTTCAAAATTTCGCTATCGCTCAACTGGTTCACGCGCTTCGCATCAGGGATAGCGAGCGCATCGCAAATCTGGCGAGCACGCAAAGGGCCCACACCGAAAATATAACGTAACGAAATCCATACCGGTTTATTTGTAGGTATGTTGACACCAGCAATACGAGCCACGCGCTTCTCCTCAAGAAAACAAAAACTCAAAAACCAAAAACAAAAAAAGCCGCACCAAATCCGCCCTTTAATCAGGCACATCCAGTCGGTTGCGCTTTTTTGTAAAAACTATATCCCTGAAAAAAAACGTCTTAAACGCCACGCCCGTTTTCAGAAAATTGTGGGCGGAAAGTAAGGCCTTGACAGGGTTGAGTCAAGGGCTGGCTTTAACCCCTCTTTAATCTTTAGGCCAGAATGAACAGATTGATTTTTAAGGGTTTTTTGCTTAGCACCCTAAGGCCAAAGCATCTGTTTTGAGGAAATACATATTATATGTGTGCGAAAAGCGGGTTTTGGCCCTACTTGAACTCAGTCAGCAGGCTTTCGGGCAGGCGCATGATAAGGCGGGTACCTTTATGCATTTCAGAACGTAACACGGCCTGACCTTTCAAATGCAGTACCTCTTGATAAACAGCAGACATGCCGGCACCACGGCCTGACAACATGCTAATTTCATCGCGGGTTGAAACTTCATGAGTCAATAATTGCTGGATGATATGTTCATCATCATCAAAACGCCAACTGCCTTCTGGGTCTGCCGTCATCAGTTTTTGACGCACGCGGTTCGGGTCAATACCTGCACCATCATCGGAAATAACTATCTCTACCCATTTTCGTCCATCATCTCCTGTGACTTTCTTTACATCAATGGTCACCTGGCCTTGCGGGTCTTTCCCCTTTGCCATACGCGTAATCGGCGCTTCAATACCGTGGTCAACGATATTATGAACAACGTGCGTAAGCGCCATAAGCCAATGCTGCAAGGGTTTTGCAGGCAAGCGAACTTCTTCGCCTCTGAAGATAATCGGTTTAACTTTCTTTTCCAGCTTTTCTGCCAGCGGCAACATCTGTCTATCCAGCGATTTCAGCAATGTGAACAGCGGTACGGATAACAGATTATTTTGATACGCATAATATACATCGGGCGATACATTATGCTGCTTGAGCAATTTACCGAAATCATAAAGGCTGTCTTCATCTACTTCGATGATACCCTGCACACGGTCATTCTCATTCCCCAGAACTGCACGCAACGAATTCTGGATACGTCCGAATTCCAATTGCACCTCAGCGCGATGCTGCGATAACGCTTCGTGAGCTTCAGAATTAATACCTATTTCTGCAACCGTGCTTTGCAATTGGCGCAATGTGTTTTCAAGCCCATGCAGTTTTTCACCCATCACTTCCATCTTGAAATGCATCGCAGCACCTTTAAGGGTGTGCACATCACGGAAAAATTCTGGGCTGAATAATGTTGCATCAATACGCGTGAGACGCTCGACCATCTCTTTCATTTCGGTCATCGTCAACATGAAGCTTTGTTTTTCAGCAAAAATCGCGCACACCATCGCCACAAACTGCCGTTCGGTATCCACACGTTTTTGGGCGTCTTTTTCTTCGGTCTTGTCAGTTGCAATCATCACGATGCACACAAGACGCTTTTGTTTATCCCTCACTGGGCGATAAGCCAAATGAACCACACGTCCATTATCATGCAACAACTGGTCGGGCATAAACCGCGCCGCATCTTCAAAACTAAGCGCATGGTCAGGCATATATAGAATGCTAAGCCATTCATCAAAATCAGCGCGGCCTTCCTGACTTACATTCAATAAATCGGCGATTTTTTTGCCGGGGATTTTTTCGCATTCTAACAATGTGCAACAGGCCTGCGAATAGGCAGACCCGCATATCCCTTTTGCGTCAAAGGTCAAAAAGCCTTGACCTAAACTGTTTGTGAGTACATCTGTCAGACGGGCCTGTTCCAGGACAATTTTGTGTGCGCAGTAATTCATAAAATAAAGATAGCCAACGCCCACGCACACAATAACACAGATAAGCGCAGCAACTGGAAGTGAGCGTACATGGCTAAAGCCGAATACTGGCAGCAACAACCCAGCCAATAATACCATACAAATGAGCGATAATCCGGCAAGGCTGGTATGGATAATTTCCACCTGCCGCAGCGTCCGATCAGATGTGGGCAATTCCGACATCATCTTATACCCCGTGATGCAAGGCGATATGGATTTGAATCACACCGCCTTCCAACTCGAAATTCATGATCATGTAACGGCCCTGATGAAGCTGCGAAATAAAATGCCCATCACCGCTGATAACACTTGGCATACCAAAGCGCACATGATGGCCACGCTTATTCAATTCGGTTTTTATCTGGCCAAAAATCATATTGGTGATCTCGCCAACCGCGTCCATCGCGACTGCTTGCGTGATTTCAATATCATCCCCTAATAACCTTGGTAAAACAGTACGGATTGTTTTCATATTAAAACAAGCCGTTAATGTCCCCTCGAGCTTTTCCTGAACAAACCCAACAACGCCCGATACATCGCCAGTCAAGCTTACGGCGCCTTCACCAATCGAATAGCGGCCGGTCTTTACTTCAATACCGAATGTTTTGCTAAAGGCATCGCCCACTGCATGCGAAAAATCTTGTGCAAGCTGGTCGCCCAATGCGAGCGCCAGCGGCTTGGAAGGAGGATTGGTTGTCATTACCCCTCCTATACCTTTGCCAGACGCCGGCCTTGCAGCCAGTCCATGATTTCACGGATTTTCTTATTCAGTTCCATCGGCGCAATCGGTTTCAAGATATAGGATGTCGCGCCCATCTTGATGGCCTTCATAATATTCTGTTTTTCGGACTCCGCTGTAAACATCACGACAGCCGAATTTTGATATACAGGCTTGGTGCGGATATATGACAGCACATCAATGCCGGCCATAACCGGCATATTCCAATCCAAAAACACAATATCGTATAAATCTTTCTTCTCGATGGATGTATTGATGGCTTCAATCGCTTCGTTTCCATCATTGACCATATCGACATTCTCCATGCCGGAGTCCACTAAGGTGCGCTTTACAAATTGCCGAATTAAAAAATGGTCGTCGGCAATCAATATTTTTGGTTGCGGTTCACTGGGCACGGCGAAAAATCCTTAAAGGAGACAGGATGCACATGAAAGAAAAGTCTTATGATTACTGCATATTCATGCCATGAAAGGATTGACATGCGGTTAAGGACAGCCTTCTATTAGCTTTCTATTAACACATCTATTCGTTTCACTTTAATTATGAACACGCCAATCATGGAAAATACCGCAAATCAAAAAATGAACCCGTTTGTTGTTATGACTATTTTAGTCACAACGCTGGGCTATTTTGTCGATGTCTATGACATCTGGGTCTTTGCTGCCAGCCGCGTTATTGCCTTAAAAGATTTAGGCGTTCCTGATGCTAAACAAATGGATACCGGCATTCTGCTTTTGAATTTGCAGATGGTTGGCATGCTTATTGGCGGATTGGTATTTGGCATGCTGGGCGATAAATTGGGCCGTACACGCGTGATGTTTATTTCCATTTTGACTTATTCGCTGGCAACACTCGCAAACGGCTTTGTAACAAATGTAGAAAGCTTTGCTGTATTCCGCTTTCTCTCGGGCTTTGGCTTATCGGGCGAACTTGGCCTTGGCGCGACATTGATTTCCGAAATTTTATCCAAAGAAAAACGCGGGCTTGGTGTCGGCTTTATGGTGGCGCTGGGTGTTACGGGTGCATTATTTGCAGGCGTGACTGCGCAATTATTCGAATGGCGTGTCTGCTACATGATTGGTGGCGGCATGGGCTTGGTGCTGTTGCTGTTCCGTATGAAAATCATGGAATCCGACATCTTTAAAAATGTGGCGCACTGCCCGAATAAAGGTGATATCCGCTTGTTGTTTGCAACACGCGAACGCTTCATGCGTTTTTTTTGGTGCATGATGCTGGGTCTTCCTACCTGGTTTGTACTTGGAATTCTGATGACATTTTCACAGGAAATTTTACCAAACGCAGGACTGCCGATTATCGCAACCGCTATATTGATGGTGTATTGCAATATCGCCCTGCCACTGGGGGATTTCTGTAGTATTTTATTATGCCAACTCGTGAAGCGCCGCAGACCTGTGTTTGCTTTATTCGTGATCATCTCGGTTGTCGGCTCACTCGGCCTGTTATTTCTTCCGCGCCCATTATCCGAACTGGACGTAAAACTGATTTATGGGTTCATGGCGTTTGGTGCTGGCGGCTGGGTATTGATGACGATGATTTCAGCCGAAAGCTTTGGCACCAACCTGCGTGCAACGGTTGCAACAGCGGTTCCGAACTTTGCGCGAGCTTCCGTGGTACCCATGACCATGGCGCTCAGCGCGCTCAAGGACCATATGCCATTACTGGATGCTGTGATGCTGGTAGGGGCAGGAAGCTATATCCTGCCACTCATTGCACTATCTAGATTGCCGGAAACATTCGGCCGTTCGCTGGAATATCTGGAAGAAGATAAAAAGGCCTAAGCGAGTATTTAGAATCTCGCTGCGGCTAAGGATTTTCGTTGAGTTCGAGAACCGGAGCGCAGCGTACGCTGGAGTACGTGAGCCCCGGAAGCGCAGAAATCGGCGAAAAGCCAACGCCGCAGTTAGAGTTCTAAGCAAGTTTTAGAACGCTTTTAATCTCGGCATAGACATCATTCATCTCGCCCATGCCATCTACCTGCACTAAAATACCTTGGTCGCGGTAGTATGGAATAATAGGCGCAGTCTGCGCATGATAGGCTTCAAGGCGTGTCTTCATTGTTTCCGCATTATCATCAGGGCGGCGAACAAATTCCTTGCCTTGGCACTTATCACATTCGCCCGCTTTTTTCAGCGGCTTGAAGCTGTCATGATAACCTTCGCCGCATTTTGCACAACTAAAACGGCCTGACACGCGCTCTACCAAAGCCTTGTCATCCACTTTCATTTCTACGACAGCTTTTAACTTCATGCTGCGCTTTTGCAGCATCGCATCCAGCGCCTTGGCTTGCGGAACGGTGCGCGGGAAACCATCAAGGATAAAGCCTTTTTTAGCTTCAGGCTTTTGCATCCATTCTTCAATGAGGCGGATAATCAAATCATCTGGAACAAGCTTGCCTGCATCCATATAGGTTTTGGCTTCACGGCCTAATGGCGTTCCGGCTTTTACAGCAGCGCGCAATACATCGCCTGTTGAAAGCTGCACCAGGCCATAGTGTTCTTCGAGGCGGCGGGCTTGCGTGCCTTTACCAGCGCCTGGGGGTCCAAGTAAAATAATAGGTTCTGCCGCTGCGCTCATTAGTTACGTTTTCCTTTGAGATTTGCTTTCTTGATTAGGCCTTCATATTGGTGCGCCAAAAGCTGGGATTGAATGCGCGCAACCGTATCCATGGTTACCGACACCACAATCAACAAGCTAGTGCCGCCAAAGTAGAATGGAATGGAAAATTCCGCCGTCAAAAATTCTGGCAGCAAACATACAATCGCCATGTAAATCGCGCCCAGAACCGTTAAACGGGTAAGAATATGATCAAGATAATCAGCGGTGTTGTTACCTGGGCGAATCCCCGGAATGAAGCCACCATATTTCTTCAGATTATCAGCGGTATCTTTGGGATTAAACACAACCGCTGTATAGAAAAAGCTGAAGAAGATAATCAGTGCAGCATAAAGGAACATGAACAGCGGGCTGCCATGGCCAAGATGCTGTGAAATCCACTGCGCCCAAGGCGATGATGCGTCTGCGCCCAAGAAGCCAATAGCAGTAAGTGGCAAGAGCAAGAGCGAGCTTGAGAAAATCGCCGGAATAACGCCCGAGGAATTCAGCTTTAATGGCAAATGGCTTGCTTCACCGCCATAGACCTTATTGCCAACTTGGCGTTTTGGATATTGCACCAATACACGGCGCTGTGCGCGCTCCATAAACACCACAAAATAAATCACCGCCAGAATAATGATGATGAGCAGGATAATTACGCCAACAGATAACGCGCCTGTACGTCCCAATTCCAAAGCATTCACGATCGAGAATGGAATACGCGCTACGATGCTGGAGAAAATAATTAGCGATGTGCCGTTACCAATACCGCGACTGGTGATTTGTTCACCAAGCCACATCAAGAACAATGTGCCAGCCGTTAAGGTAACAGTGGTTGTTAGACGGAATAGCAAACCTGCTTCCGGCACGGCAGGACCAGATGGCCCCATCATGTGTTCAAGACCTGTTGCAAGTGCATAAGATTGAATCAGCGCCAAGAACACTGTGAGGTAGCGCGTGTATTGATTGAGCTTGGCACGGCCAGCTTCACCTTCCTTCTTCATGGCTTCCAGTTGCGGAAGTACGGCGGTCATCAATTGAACGATAATCGATGATGAAATATACGGCATGATGCTGAGTGCAAAAATCGTCATACGGCTAAGCGCGCCGCCAGCAAAAATATCAACCATGCCAAGCACACCGCGCGATTGCTGCTGGAAGAATTCTTCCAATACAACAGGGTCAATACCCGGAACAGGGATATAGGTTCCAAGACGGTAAACAATCAGCGCAAGCAGCGTGAACATAATGCGCTGCTTAAGTTCAGTTGCCTTACCAAAGGTACCAAGATTGATGTTAGAGGCTAGTTGCTCTGCGGCGGATGCCATGCGTTCCTCGGAGGGTATGAAAGTGATGGAAGGACTTAAATTACTTAGCAAAATTTACAGTGACTGGTCATATAGTGCAAATGAAAATGCCGGCCAGTGTATAAGACACCTGCGCCGGCATTCCCTAATCATCATGATTTGTGCAGTGCGTTAAGCCAATGTGCGATTACGCAGCAGCTGCTTCAGCGCCAGCAATGGTAACTTTGCCACCCAGCTTTTCAATTGCAGCAACAGCTGATTTAGAAGCGCGCGCAACAACCACATTCACTTTAGCCTTGAGCGCACCTTTTGCCAGCAAGCTCACGCCGCCAGTTGCATTGTTGACAACGCCAGCCAAAATCATCATTTCCTGGGTAATGGTTTCTTTGGCATTCAAACGACCCGCATCAATTGCTTGTTGCAAGGCGCCAATGTTCATCACTGCGTATTGCGTTGCATTTGGATTATTAAATCCACGCTTTGGCATACGGCGGTACAATGGCATCTGACCACCTTCGAACGCTTTCAAGCGAACGCCGGTACGTGCCTTTTGACCCTTTACGCCGCGGCCTGATGTCTTTCCTTGTGCAGAGCCGATACCACGGCCAACAATCATCGGGCGTTTACGTGCACCTTTGTTATCGCGAATTTCGTTCAGTTTCATTGTTTACTCCTCTTTCGCGGATTCTTTTGTTGCAGCTTCTGCATCAAGTTTGCCGCCATATTCTTTTTGCTTGCCAACAATGTCGCTGACTTTCTTGTTACGACGGTTTGCAACTTGGCGTGGGCTGACGGTTGACTTCAGTGCTTCCAGGGTTGCAAGGATCATGTTGTGCGGATTGGATGAACCAACCGACTTGGAAATAACGTCTTGTACGCCCAGCACTTCGAATACCGCGCGCATTGGTCCGCCTGAAATGATACCGGTACCAGGAGGAGCCGTGCGAAGTACAACCTTACCCGCACCAAAATGGCCATACACATCGTGATGAATGGTGCGGCCTTCACGCAATGGGATGCGGATCATGTTACGTTTAGCTGCTTCGGTTGCTTTCTTCACTGCATCGGGCACTTCGCGTGCCTTTGCGTGCGCAAAACCAATGCGACCTTTTTGATCGCCAATCACCATCAGCGCTGCAAAACCAAAACGCTTACCGCCCTTCACCACTTTGGCAACGCGGTTTACGGCAACCAGCTTTTCGATAAACGGGTTTTCGCCCTGTTCACCACCGCGTTGCTCACCGCCACGGTTTTCAGAACGCTTGTTGTTATCGTCTTCTTGTTTTTTAGGACGTTGCGCCATTAATGTACCCTCTCAAAATTAAAATTCTAATCCGCCTTCACGTGCACCTTCAGCCAGCGCTTTTACGCGGCCATGGTAAAGGTAACCTGCACGGTCAAATGCAACTTGTTTAACACCCGCTTTGATTGCGCGTTGTGCAAGCAACTTGCCAACTGCTACCGCTGCATCTTTGTTTGCAGTGGTCTTGAGCGACTTGCGCAAGTCCTTATCCATGGTGGATGCCATGGCGATGGTTACGTCTTTGGTGTCGTCAATAATTTGCGCGACCATGTGCTTGCTTGAACGGAAAATCGACAAGCGCAAACGACCCTTACCGGTTTCGGTTAGGCGTGCAAGACGTGTGCGAACACGCTGCTTACGACGGGCAAATTTATCTTTGTTGCTTAACATAGCTAACTCCTAATACCTTCTCTTTTACTTCGCTCTGTGCTTCGCACAACCGCTACGCATTACTTCTTCTTACCTTCTTTACGTTGAATCTTTTCGCCCTGATAGCGGATGCCTTTACCCTTATAAGGTTCAGGACGCTTGTAACCGCGAATAACCGCAGCCACCTGACCAACGCGTTGTTTGTCGATACCCGTGATGGAAAGCAAGGTTGGCTTTTCAGCCTTGATTGCAATGCCTTCTGGAATTGGGAAGCGTACTTCGTGGCTGAAGCCAATGTTCAAAATCAAATCCTTGCCTTGAACAGCAGCCTTGAAACCAACACCTTCGATTTCGAGTACGGTCTTGAAGCCGTTTGAAACACCTTCGACCATGCTGGCAAGCAAGTTGCGTGACGTTGCCCAGATCATGCGGGTCTGGCGTGAGTCATTGCGCGGCGTCAGCACAACCTTGCCGTCAACAAGCTTCACTTCAACATTGCTATCAACATTGATGTTCAGCGTGCCGAGCTTGCCTTTTACGGCAACAGCCTGACCTTTGATATCTGCCGTTACACCTGACGGCAATGTTACTGGTTTTTGACCTACGCGTGACATGTTACTTCCCCGTTCAACCTATAAAATTAGAATACTCGGCAAAGCACTTCACCACCCACATGGGCTGCGCGTGCTTCGTTATCCGACATCACACCTTGCGGTGTTGACAAAATGGAAATGCCAAGGCCGTTGTAAACGCGTGGCAAATCTTTAATACGAGCATAAACGCGGCGACCCGGTGTTGACACGCGGTCAATACGGCGGATGGCTGGCTCACCTTCGTGATACTTTAATTCGATAATCAGCGCGCTGCGGCCATTGCCACGGTCTTCTTCGCTGAACGTACGGATATAGCCTTCGCGTTGTAGCACTTCTAATACGTGCTTACGAAACACTGACATTGGGCTTTCAACTGTTGCCAGCTTGGCCATTTGTCCGTTACGTATGCGGGTGAGCATATCACCGATTGGATCTGTCATCGTCATGATGCTTATTTTCCTTCCTTACCAGCTGGACTTGACGCAACCAGGAATTCTTCCTGATGACGCAAGGTCGCGAAATTTAATACGGCACAATTTGAACTTGCGGTAATACGAACGTGGACGGCCCGTGAGTTCGCAGCGGTTGTGAATGCGGGTGCGGCTTGAATTACGCGGCATTTGTGCAAGCTTCAAGGTTGCAGCAAAGCGTTCTTCGATTGGCAATTCGCGGTTGGCACAAATCGCCTTAAGCGCTTTGCGCTTTGCGGCCTTGCCTTTAACCATACGTTCACGTTTCTTGTTACGTTCAATAGCGCTTGTTTTGGCCATTACTTTAACTCCACTATTTGATAAATGGCATGGAGAAGCCTTCGAGCAATGCTCGTGCTTCTTCATCGGTTTTTGCGGATGTCACGAACACAATGTCCATGCCACGAATTTCACCAATCTTGTCGTAATTGATTTCAGGGAAAACCAATTGCTCTTTCAGGCCCATGGCGTAGTTGCCATTGCCATCAAAGCTGCGGGTTGGAATACCACGGAAGTCGCGTACACGTGGCAATGCCATGTTTACTAATCTATCCAAGAATTCATACATGTGCGCACGGCGCAAAGTTACCTTGCACCCAATTGGCAATTTGGCGCGGGTTTTAAAGGTAGCAATCGCTTTCTTGGCCCGTGTAACGGTTGCGCGTTGACCTGCAATCAGGGTCAGTTCTTCAGCAGCTTGCGTTACTTTCTTGTTATCGTTTACGCCTTCACCAACACCCATGTTGATAACGATTTTTTCAAGGCGTGGCACTTCCATGACGTTCTCATACTTGAAACGCTCGATGAGGGCTGGACGAACCACCTTCTCGTAGTGCTGTTTTAATCTTGCTTCAACCTTAGCCATAACGCTCTCCTAAATTATACCCGGCGAATTTCTTCGCCAGACTTTCTGGCAACGAGTGCCTTTTCGCCGTTGCCCAATTGCTTCACGCTGGTTCGTGTTGCTTTACCGGTCTTTGGATCAACATGCGCAACATTCGAAATGTGGATGGATGCTTCCTTGCGAACCAGACCGCCGGTGCTTTGTGCGCTTGGCTTGGTTGCACGAGTAATCATATTTACACCGGAAACCAATACGCGGCTTTCCTTTGGCATCACTGCCAGAACTTCGCCTGTCTTGCCTTTATCTTTGCCAGCAAGCACGATAACTTTGTCGTTCTTTTTGATCTTCTGTTTCATAATCTTATTCCTTGGTCCTTATAGAACTTCGCCAGCGAGCGAGATGATCTTCATGAAACCGAGCGCGCGGAGTTCGCGTACAACTGGTCCAAAAATACGGGTACCGATCGGTTCACGATCCTTGTTGATCAACACGGCAGCATTGCGATCAAAACGGATGGTCGAACCATCGTCGCGCTTCACATCGTACTTGGTGCGAACGATAACGGCTTTGTGCACATCACCCTTCTTAACGCGGCCACGTGGAATGGCATCTTTGATGGAGACAACGATAACGTCGCCCACCGAAGCCACTTTGCGCTTGGAACCGCCCAGCACCTTAATGCACATCACCTTCTTTGCGCCGCTGTTATCAGCAACTTCGAGGGTTGATTCTTGTTGTATCATGACCGTTTTCCCTAACTTGTATTCCGTGCCTAAAACTACTTTGCTTTCGCAACTTTCTTCTTTGGTTCTTTTGCTGGCGCCTTTGCCGCAACCTTTGGAGCTGCTGTGCCTACTTCGCCGCCGCCAACGAGCATCCATTTCTTGCGCTTGGAAATCGGACGGCATTCAATGATGTCCACTGTTTGACCAAGCTTGGCTTGTTCGTTTTCGTCATGCGCCAGATACTTCTTCGAATTCTTCACGAATTTTTTGTAAATCGGGTGCATCACCTTACGTTCAACAAGAACGGTGATGGTCTTGTCTGCTTTATCGCTAACAACAACACCTTGTAAAACACGACGTGGCATAATTACTCCTTAACCTTTGGCTTTCTGTTTAGCGCGACGTTGGTTTTGAATAGTCAAAACCTTCGCGATTTCTTTTTTTACATGACCGGAACGTGCAGGCTTAGCCAATTGACCTGTGCTCTTTTGAAAACGCAGGTTGAATTGTTCCTTGCGAAGAACTGAAAGCTGATCTTTCAATTCATCATCTGACTTTGTTCTGATATCGCTTGCCTTAACTAGACCCATAACTCTTCTCCATATTGCTACTCGCTCTGTGCTTCACACAACCGCTCGTCGCTTACTCCTAAATCCTTATGCCGCAATACGCGTGACCATCTTGGTCTTGATCGGCAGCTTGGCCGAAGCAAGATCAAATGCTTCACGAGCGATTTGCGGGCTGACACCATCAATTTCAAACATGATGCGGCCTGCATGAACGCGCATTACCCAAAATTCTGGGGTACCCTTACCTGAACCCATACGTACTTCAGCAGGCTTGCGTGATACTGGAACATCCGGGAACATCCGGATCCATACGCGGCCTTGGCGTTTCATATGACGCGCAATTGCACGGCGAGCTGCTTCAATCTGGCGGGCAGTGATACGTTCTGGTTCCATTGCCTTTAAGCCGAATGAACCAAATGCCAGTGTGTAACCAGCTTTTGCTGCGCCATGAATGCGACCTTTGTGGCCTTTGCGGTACTTTGTTTTCTTTGGCTGTAACATTTTCTTATCCTTGTTTTCCGAATAACGAACCGATTAGGTGCGTGATGCAGATCCTTCCAATTGGCGACGTTCAACAGCGCCTGGATCGTGATCCAGAATTTCGCCCTTGAAAATCCAAACTTTTACGCCGCATGCGCCGTAGGTGGTTTGTGCGGTTGCAACACCGTAATCCACGTCAGCGCGAAGTGTGTGCAATGGAACGCGTCCTTCGCGGTACCATTCCATACGTGCGATTTCTGCGCCGCCTAAACGGCCAGAGCAGTTGATACGAATACCCAGTGCACCCAAACGCATCGCGGTTTGTACTGCACGCTTCATGGCGCGACGGAAAGCCACGCGGCGTTCCAATTGTTGTGCGATGTTTTCTGCAACAAGAGTTGAATCCAGTTCTGGCTTGCGGATTTCAACGATGTTGAGGCTTACTTCGGAAGCGGTCATCTTGCCGATATCTGACTTCAACTTTTCAATATCCGCACCCTTCTTGCCGATTACTACGCCTGGACGTGCGGAGTGAATGGTCACGCGAGCTTTCTTAGCCGGGCGTTCAATCACAACACGTGCAACACCTGCTTGCTTCAGCTTGTCGGTAAGGTATTCGCGGATTTCGAAATCTTCGTGAAGAAGACCACCATATTCCTTACCTGCAAACCAACGGCTATCCCAAGTACGGATGATGCCTAAACGCAGACCTACTGGATTAACTTTCTGACCCATTGTCGCCCCTTATTTCTTTGGCTTAGTGGTTTTTGGGGCAGCGGTTTTCGCTGCCTTCGGATTTGTCTTCTTAACTTTCTTCACTTCTTCAACTTCACGTACAACGATACGCAGGTTGCTGTATGGCTTTTGAATGCCATCACCCTTACCACGACCACGCGCATGGAAACGCTTCAAAACAAAAGCGCGGCCTACGGTTGCTTCCACAACGACCAAACGATCAACATCAAGTTGGTGGTTGTTTTCAGCATTCGCAATCGCGGATTGCAAAACCTTGTAAACTTCCTTTGAAACACGACGTTCATTGAACGCAAGCATGGTCAAAGCAGCCGAAGCTTTCTTGCCGCGGATCATTTGCGCAACAAGGTTAAGCTTACGTGCGCCAGAGCGAACGGTGCGGGCAATTGCCATCGCTTCGTTGTCGGCTACTTCTCTTGGGTTTGCTGACTTACTCATTCGTTACCCTCTTACTTTTCTTCTGTCTTCTTTTCGGTGCCGCCATGTGCAACGAAAATACGTGTCGGAGCGAATTCACCAAACTTATGACCAATCATGTGTTCGGTTACTGAAACTGGCAAAAACTTGTGGCCGTTATAAACACCAAAGGTCAGGCCAACAAACTGTGGCAAGATGGTCGAACGACGTGACCAGGTCTTGATGATTTCATGACGGCCTGAAGCGCGGGCTTTATCCGCCTTCTTCAACATATACCCGTCAACAAATGGGCCTTTCCAAACTGAACGTGCCATTTTAACTCCTATTATCCCTTATTGCGTTTCTTGCGACCCTGAATGATGTTCAGTGTGGTGCGCTTGTTCTTGCGTGTCTTAGTACCCTTGGTGCCCTTACCCCACGGCGTTACTGGATGACGACCACCGGATGTGCGGCCTTCACCACCACCGTGCGGATGGTCGATCGGGTTCATCGCAACGCCGCGAACGGTTGGGCGTGTACCCATCCAGCGCTTACGGCCTGCTTTACCAAGTGAAATGTTGAAATGATCTGGGTTTGAAACTGCGCCAACCGTTGCCATGCAATCTTCTGGAACGAGACGAACTTCACCCGAGGTAATCTTGATTTGTGCCTTACCATTATCACGGCCAACCAATTGTGCGTATGCACCAGCTGAACGTGCGATTTGACCACCCTTACCAACGCGCATTTCTACGTTATGGATGATGGTGCCAACAGGCATGTTCTTAAGTGGCATTGCATTGCCTGGCTTCACGTCAACACGCGCGCCCGAAACAACCGTGTCACCAACCTTCAAGCGTTGTGGCGCAAGAATGTAGGAAAGCACGCCGTTGGTGTATTTGATGAGCGCGATAAACGCGGTACGACCTGGATCGTATTCCAGACGTTCAACGGTTGCGGGAATATCATGTGTCAAGCGTTTGAAATCTACCTTGCGGTATAACTTCTTGTGACCGCCACCGATATGGCGTGTGGTGATGCGGCCTTTATTATTACGACCACCGGTTTTGCGAACACCTTCAGTCAATGACTTAACCGGACCACCCTTCCATAATTCGGAGCGGTCAATCTGCACCAATTGACGGGTGCTAGGTGTTACTGGGTTGTATGTCTTTAAAGCCATGTCTTACTCCTAGATACCGGTAGCAACATCGATGCTCTGGCCTTCAGCAAGCGTGACATAAGCCAGCTTGATATCAGGACGCAGACCAGGACGGCCTCTGAAATTCTTAGTTTTGCCCTTGCGGATTTGGGTATTCACCGCAACAACCTTTACCTTAAACAGGCTTTCAACTGCACCGCGAATTTGTGGCTTGGATGCGCTGGTGCACACTTGGAACACAACTTGGTTGTGTGCCGATGCAGCGGTCGTCTTTTCGCTCATGATGGGGCGAATGATGGTGTTGTATTCAGCTGCCGTCGGCGCTTTCTTTGCTTCTGCTTTTTGCTTGCTCATTTCAGGCGCTCCGTCAGTTGTTCAACCGCGTTCTTGGTAAGCACCAAGGTGTCGCGGCGGATAATGTCATATACATTCGCGCCTTGTTCTGGCAGCACATCAACATGCTTGATGTTGCGTACGGAAAGGGCGAAGTTTTTGTCAATATTTGCGCCATCGATAATCAGCGCGGATTCGTTTGCGCCGAGTGATTTCAATGCCGCAGCCATCGCCTTGGTCTTGATACCAGTGGTCTTGGCGCTATCGATGATAATGAGCTTGCCTTCAGCTTGTTTTGCAGAAAGCGCTACACGCAATGCTTGAGCGCGAATCTTCTTTGGCAAATCGTATTCGTGTGAACGAACAACGGGTCCAAAAATTACAGCACCCTTACGGAATTGCGGTGAACGCAACGAACCTTGACGTGCGCGGCCAGTACCCTTTTGTGCCCAAGGCTTCTTGGTGGTGCCGCTGATGTCAGCAATGCCTTTGGTCTTGTGGGTGCCCGCACGGCGCTTTGACAATTGCCAATGAATAGCACGTGCCAAAAGATCCTGACGAACATCCTGGCCAAATACATCTTGGTTCAGTTCGATTTCGCCTACGGCTTTGTTTTGGAGGTTTTTTATTGAGAGCTTCATGGATTATTCCTTATTTTCTTCAGCTGCGGCTGGCGCTTCAGCTGCTGGCGCAGCTTTTGCTTCCGCTTTAACCGCGCCTTGCTTCAAGCCAGCTGGCTTTGGTGCATCCTTAGGCAATGCGCGCTTAACAGCATCGCGTACCATTACGAACGAACCTTCGCTGCCGGGAACAGAACCGCTTACGAACAACAAACCTTCTTCTGCATCAACTTGAACAATGGAAAGATTTGGAATGGTTGCGCGAACCTGGCCCATGTGGCCGGCCATTTTCTTGTTCTTGAACACGCGACCTGGATCTTGGCGGTTACCGGTTGAACCGTGTGCGCGATGGGTAATCGAAACACCGTGTGATGCTGGCATACCGCCGAAATTGTGGCGCTTGATAACACCTTGGAAGCCTTTACCAATCGTGGTGCCGGTTACGTCAACGAATTGACCTGGTACGAAATGCTCAGCGCTGATTTCTGCGCCAACTTCAAGCACTGCGTCTTTTGAAACGCGGAATTCAACGAGCTTGCGCTTTGGCAATACATTTGCTTTTGCAAAATGACCGCGCATCGCCTTGTTGGAGCGGCTCGCTTTCACATCGTCAAAGCCCATCTGCACAGCAGTGTAGCCATTCTTCTCTTCGCTGCGCACAGCAACAACTTGGTTGCCTTTCATCAGCAATACGGTCACTGCAACGTGTTGGCCTTTGTCATCAAAGACCTTCGTCATGCCCAGTTTTTTTGCAACAATACCTGTTCTCATAATTTTCTCCATTAAGCCTGAAGCTTAATCTCCACATCCACACCCGCAGCCAAATCGAGCTTCATCAACGCATCAATGGTTTGCGGCGTTGCTTCAAGAATATCGAGCAGGCGTTTATGCGTGCGGATTTCAAATTGTTCACGTGACTTTTTATCAACGTGGGGACCACGGTTCACAGTGAAGCGTTCAAAACGTGTAGGCAACGGAATGGGGCCGCGTACGCGTGCACCGGTTCGCTTTGCCGTGTTGACGATTTCGCTCACCGATGTGTCAAGCACACGATGGTCAAATGCCTTAAGGCGGATACGGATAACTTGCGCTTCCATGAGAATCGCTTTCTTCTTTTTTTCCTGCTCTTAAGCGTCTCTACTTCCCGAAAACTGCGCCTCATTACGCAACAACAAAAAGCAAATAGCCAAAAAGACTTTCCATTTGACAGACTTTCCGGACAATCCGGTAGTCCCTGTCATAAAAAACTAGGTCCACTTTTTTTAAAGAGCGCACCTATATAACCCAGAAACTTTACTTTCCAAAGCGGTTTTATTAAGAAACCGCTAGAAAGTTTAAGGCATTGGCGGAGTTAGATTTCTCTAACCCCGCAAAACCTCTTAACGATTGTTACTCGATAATCTTAGCAACAACGCCTGCACCTACGGTGCGGCCACCTTCACGAATAGCAAAGCGCAGACCTTCATCCATAGCGATCGGAGCAATAAGCTTCACTTCAATCGCGATGTTGTCGCCTGGCATTACCATTTCCGTACCAGCTGGCAGAATAACTTCACCAGTAACGTCGGTTGTACGGAAGTAGAACTGTGGACGGTAGTCGTTGAAGAATGGGGTATGACGACCGCCTTCTTCCTTGGTCAGAACGTAGATTTCTGCCTTGAACTTGGTGTGTGGAGTAATTGTACCTGGCTTCGCCAAAACTTGGCCACGTTCAACTTCTTCACGCTTTGTACCACGGAGCAATGCGCCGATATTGTCGCCTGCTTCACCTTGGTCAAGCAGCTTACGGAACATTTCAACGCCGGTAACGATGGTCTTTTGGGTTGGACGAATACCAACGATTTCGATTTCTTCGCCTACCTTGATGATACCGCGTTCAACACGGCCGGTTACAACAGTACCACGGCCAGAAATTGAGAACACGTCTTCAATTGGCATTAAGAATGGCTTATCGACTTCGCGTTTTGGTTGTGGAATGTAGCTATCTACTGCTTCCATCAACTTCAGAACAGCTTGTTCGCCGATTTCTGGTTGCTTGTCTTCCAATGCGCAAAGCGCTGAGCCCTTCACGATAGGAATTTCGTCGCCTGGGAACTTGTAGGACTTGAGCAAGTCACGAATTTCCATTTCAACCAATTCAACCAGATCCTTATCAGCCATATCCATCTTGTTCATGAATACAACGATTGCAGGAACACCTACTTGGCGAGCAAGCAAAATGTGTTCGCGGGTTTGTGGCATTGGGCCGTCAGCAGCAGATACAACGAGAATTGCACCGTCCATCTGAGCAGCACCGGTGATCATGTTCTTCACATAGTCGGCGTGGCCTGGGCAATCTACGTGTGCGTAGTGACGGTTGGCGGTTTGATATTCAACGTGTGCGGTTGAAATGGTAATACCACGTGCGCGTTCTTCTGGCGCCTTATCGATTTGGTCGTACGCAGTGAATGTCGCGCCGCCGGACTTGGCGAGAACTTTGGTAATCGCTGCCGTCAAAGATGTCTTGCCATGGTCAACGTGACCGATGGTACCAATGTTGCAGTGAGGCTTACTGCGATCAAATTTTTCTTTTGCCATTTTACTCTCCGTTTATTTTACGACGTTTAATTAAACCTACTTAACTCACTTAACTTGCCAATTTGGCCTTTACCTCATCAGCGACATTCTGCGGAACCCGATCATAATGATGGAACTCCATCGAATAACTTGCACGGCCCTGCGACATGGAGCGCAAGGTGTTCACATAACCGAACATGGATGCGAGCGGCACGGATGCTTCGATCACACGCGCATTACCACGTTGATCCATACCAAGCACCTGACCACGGCGGCTATTCAAATCGCCAATCACGTCGCCCATGTAATCTTCAGGGGTTACCACTTCAACCTTCATCACTGGCTCCAGCAATACGGGGCCTGCTTTTTGCATACCTTCACGGAATGCAGCTCTGGACGCGATTTCAAATGCAAGCGCCGAAGAGTCCACATCGTGGTATGCGCCATCAACAAGGGTAATCTTGAAATCGATCGCAGGGAAGCCAGCGATAACGCCGGTGTTCTTTGCCGATTCCAGACCCTTTTCAACGCCGGGGATATACTCTTTTGGAACTGCCCCGCCTTTAACATCATTCGAGAATTCAAAACCTGCACCTGGTTCAAGCGGTTCGAATTCCATAATAACGCGGGCAAACTGACCCGAACCACCCGATTGTTTCTTGTGGGTATAATCAACCGTTGCTTTCTTGCTGATGGTTTCGCGATACGCAACTTGCGGTGCGCCAACGGTCGCATCAACCTTGTAGGTACGGCGAAGAATATCGACCTTAATTTCAAGATGAAGTTCGCCCATCCCCTTCAAAACGGTCTGGCCGGTTTCTTGGTCGGAGGTAACGCGGAAAGACGGATCTTCTTGAGCCAAACGAGCAAGAGCAACACCCATTTTTTCTTGGTCGGCCTTGGTCTTTGGTTCAATGGCAACTTCGATAACTGGTTCTGGGAACACCATGCGTTCCAGAATGATCGGCTTTGCTTCATCGCAAAGGGTTTCACCGGTCGTGGTTTCCTTAAGAGCGGTTAAAGCAACAATATCACCCGCATAGGCTTCTTTGATTTCTTCGCGGGTATTTGCGTGCATCAATAGCATACGACCAATACGCTCGCGCTTGTCTTTGATTGTATTGTGAACATATGAACCTGATTCCAGTTTACCTGAATAAACACGGAAGAAGGTCAATGAACCCACGAATGGATCGGTCATAATCTTGAAAGCTAAACCGCTGAATGGTTCATCATCGGAAGCCTTGCGGGTCATTTCTTCACCTGAATCAGGGTGCGTACCCTTCACAGATGGAATATCGAGCGGTGAAGGCAGATAATCAACTACCGCGTCAAGCATTGGCTGAACGCCCTTGTTCTTAAATGCAGAACCGCACAATACTGGTACAAATTTACGGGTGATGGTGCCCCTGCGGATGCAAAGTTTTAAAGTTGCAATATCGGGTTCTTGACCGTTCAGATAGGCTTCCATTGCCTTATCGTCCATTTCAACTGCCATATCCAACATCTTGGCGCGGTATTCAGCAGCCTTTTCTTTGAGATCATCCGGAATTTCGGTTTCAAAAAATTCTGCGCCCAGCGCTTCATCTTTCCAAACGATCGCCTTCATTTTAAGAAGGTCCACGATGCCCTTATGTTCGGCTTCGGTACCGATCGGGAGTTGGGTGACGAGCGGGTTTGCGCCAAGGCGATCAACCATCATGTCAACGGTGCGGAAGAAGTTCGCACCAATACGATCCATCTTGTTGACGAATGCGATGCGTGGAACATTATACTTATCAGCCTGACGCCACACGGTTTCGGATTGCGGTTCAACACCGGCAACCGAGTCATACACAGCAATCGCGCCATCGAGTACACGTAGCGAGCGCTCAACCTCAATGGTGAAGTCAACGTGACCTGGAGTATCGATGATGTTCAAACGGTGACCTTGCCAGAAGCAGGTGGTCGCAGCTGAAGTAATGGTAATACCGCGTTCTTGTTCTTGTTCCATCCAATCCATGGTCGCAGCGCCATCATGCACTTCGCCGATTTTGTGGGATTTTCCGGTGTAATACAAAATACGTTCAGTGGTCGTCGTTTTACCAGCATCGATGTGAGCCATGATGCCGAAGTTGCGGTATTTTTCGAGAGGATACTGACGAGCCATAACGGATTTTCCTAAACCTTAGAACAAAAATAAAATTACCAGCGTTACTTTCTTACCAACGATAATGAGCAAATGCCTTGTTTGCATCTGCCATACGATGGGTGTCTTCACGCTTCTTGATTGCAGCGCCGCGATTGTTAATCGCATCCATGATTTCACCAGCAAGGCGATCAATCATGGTTTTTTCATTGCGTGAGCGAGCAGCGTTAATCATCCAACGCATCGCAAGCGCAAGACCACGATCAGGGCGAACATCCACTGGAACCTGATAGGTCGCACCACCCACACGGCGTGAACGAACTTCAAGGAATGGGCGAACATTGTTGAGCGCTTTATGGAAATTATCGAGTGGAGTGTCGTTTGCGGCTTTGGTTACTTTGTGAACCTTATCAAGCGCACCGTACACGATGCTTTCAGCAACCGACTTTTTACCGGAGATCATCAATACGTTCATGAACTTGCCAAGGACAAGATCTCCGAACTTTGGATCTGGAAGAATTTCGCGTTTTTCTGCTCTATGACGACGTGACATGTTTAATTCCTTTTAAAAATTATTTCGGACGCTTCGCGCCATATTTGGAACGGCGCTGCTTGCGGTCTTTCACGCCTTGGGTATCGAGCGTACCGCGAATGATGTGGTAACGAACACCTGGTAAATCCTTCACACGGCCGCCGCGGATCATTACAACACTGTGTTCTTGAAGGTTATGTTTTTCGCCTGGAATATAGCTAATGACTTCAAAGCCATTGGTGAGGCGTACGCGGGCAACTTTACGAAGCGCGGAGTTTGGCTTCTTTGGCGTGGTTGTATAAACGCGAGTGCATACACCGCGGCGCTGAGGTGATTCTTGCAGAGCAGGAACCTTATCGCGGGTCTTTTTCAATCCGCGCTGTTTGCGGATAAGCTGATTAATTGTTGGCATACGCCGATCCTTTTTTCATACGGCCATTAAAAATGGCCTTGGCCTTTTCAAGTTCTGCCGCAAGAACGTCTTCAAGCAGCAATACACAAAACATAAAACGCCAAAAGCATTCCTGCTTTTAGCTTAGAGGAGAGAAATTGGCACCCGCGTCATTTTAGTCATATATAGCAATGCTAAAACGGCAACTCTGTTACGCGAAACCACTCAAAATACCAACGGCTTCTCTCAAAAATTCAAATACTCAATTCTAAAACTTAGACCTTATAATAAGCCCATCAGCACATGTCTGCTTGCTATAAGCGCCCCCTGTTTTTACCTGATTTTATTGCATTTTTTGAACCGGGAGACCCGTTTAAACCACGCACTATTCAGAAAGCGCGCGGATATTATGTATTTGGCCCACACCCGTCAAGCGCATAATTTAAAGGCTTTTTTAATTTATGCGACCCATGTTCCTAGCGTACTGTTGCGTGCTAAAACCCCAATAATTAAAGGGAAAACTTGCATATCTTAACAGGCTATCCCGTGCCGTCACAGATCAGCGAGCCGCCACCATCAACAATAAATTTTGTTAAAAATGGTTTTGATATCAGGAAGATGCCTGAAATGACTCAAAAATACCAAAACTGACCTTAGCGGGTGCACACCAAGCGCTAAAATTCAACTGCACAGCTTTGCTTAAATCACTTATATCATCAAGGATGATAGAAACAGATTTTTTTCACCTGGCTATTCTTTTTGCACTCGCGGTTGTGGCCGCAACAGTGGATGCGATGGCGGGCGGCGGCGGATTGCTCACCGTGCCGGGATTGATGGCAACCGGGCTTGATCCGGTTACAGCGCTCGCAACCAATAAATTCCAAGGCACATTCGGCGCGCTCAGTTCCACCTATCGGTTCTGGCGTTCCGGAAAGCTAAGTTTAAAAAAATATTTGCCTTCCGCACTCTTTGCATTCGCTGGCGGACTTGCGGGCGCAGCAACGGTAATGGTTGCAAATCCTGATACATTAAAAAGCATCATTCCGTTTTTGCTGATTGCCATCGCGTGTTGGGTATTATTCAGCCCAAAACTGGGAGATGTTGAAGCGCATGCAAAAATTCCCTTCACGCTGTATATCGGTTTTTTTGTACCTTTTATTGGCTTTTATGATGGTTTTTTGGGGCCAGGCGCTGGCAGTTTTTATGCGCTTTCCGGCGTAGCATTACTGGGTTTAAAACTCGATGAAGCAACCGCGCGTGCAAAACTTTATAACCTGATGAGTAATTTTGCGCCGTTGTTATTTTTTCTGGCACAGGGAAAAATTTTCTGGCTATTTGCCAGTGTGATGGCCGTAGGAAATATTATTGGCGGGCAAATTGGTGCGCGGCTGGTCATTCATCATGGCACGGGGCTTATCCGTCCCATACTGGTGATCATGTCATTTGCAATGAGTATAAAATTGCTGTGGCAACAAGGATTGCTACATAAAATTTTACCGGGAATTTTTTAATGGCTGAAACATCCTTTACCGATATCAATCTATGGCATATGGCGTTCCTGCTTATCATGGGGCTTGTCGCAGGCACGATTAATGCAATGGCTGGCGGTGGCGGATTGCTGACTATCCCCAGTTTTATGGCGCTTGGCCTTACGCCGCTGCAGGCGATTGCAACCAACTTCCCCACTGCAATTGCAGCAAATTCCAGCGCTACATTGCGGTTCTGGCAACATGGCGAACTGGATATGAAAACCGAATTTCCACGGGCACTGATAGCGTTTGCTTTTGGAATTCTGGGCGGCACATTGGTGCAGCATATCCCTAATGATTTTTTAAAAATCCTTATCCCCGTTCTGCTGATTTTAATTTGCATATGGCTGGTTACTAATCCGCAAGCAGGTCATGCACCCGGCGCTGCGCGCATCTCCCCTGTCATCTACACCTTCTGCGCATTACCTTTGCTTGGATTATATGATGGTTTTTTCGGCCCGTGTTCCGGCACCTTTTATGCCTTAAGCGCTGTCTCGTTACTGGGCACTACCCTTTCACGCGCAACTGCAAATGCAAAACTTTATAACACCTTTGGCGGACTTGGCGGGTTTGTAAGTTTTTTCGGTAGTTCAAATATTCATTGGACATATGCGGCAATCGTGATGGTTGGCTGCTTTATCGGTTCCTATATCGGCGCATCACTGGTCATTAAACACGGCACCCGATTGGTACGGCTAGCGTTGGTAGTTGTATCGATGTCGATGAGTGTTAAACTGTTGTTTGACCAGCCCTTCTTCCAAAAACTAATTACATGATACGGCTTTTTGTCAGCACAGATTTACATGCAACTTCATCCTTTTCGTTCGATGAAAAGCAAAGCCATTACATTAAACATGTGATGCGCCAGAAGGATGGCGATGTGGTGTTGGTATTCAACGGACGCGATGGGGAATGGCAAGGCACGATTGCCATCACCAAAAAAAATGTGACATTCACTGCGCAAAAGCAAACCCGCAAACAGACAAATGAAGGCCAGTTAACGCTGTTGTTTGCACCAATTAAAAATAATCATGGCAACATGACGGTTGAAAAAGCCGTTGAACTTGGTGCATCGGCGCTATACCCCGTGATCACCGAGCGCACTGTGGTAAGCCGCGTTCCCGTAGATCGCTACGAAGCGATTGCGATTGAAGCTGCCGAACAGTGCGAGCGCTTATCGGTTCCCAAAATCCATGACGCACAAAAACTGGACGTGCTTTTAAAAAGCTGGAATGAACATAAACATATTTTACTATGCGCCGAAGCAGGCGAAGCAACACCCATCGCATCTGCGCTTGCATCCATGAATATGCCAGCGCTTGCCGTTCTGGTTGGGCCCGAAGGTGGCTTCACGGATAAGGAATTTTCCATGCTGCGCGGCCTGCCATTCGTTACGCCTGTAACACTAGGACCACGTATCTTACGTGCTGATACAGCAGCTATTTCGGCCTTAAGCATCATTCAGGCTTTAAAACACTCATAAGGTTTGGGGGGTAGGTGAAATTTTAAACCTTTGCTCTATATAGGGGTTTAGTACTTAATAATACATCCCCTGACCCTTATGGCCGTGAATGTCTGTTCTCCCTACCCAAGCTGCTGAACCCATTGAAAGCATCGACCAACTTGTTGCCTATCACGCATCGGGCGCAAAACCGAAAAACGGTTTGCTGATTGGCACGGAACACGAAAAATTCGTGATTGATAAAAATACACATCAGGTTGTGCCCTATGAAGGCGCAAATGGCATCAAGGCATTGCTGCAAGGTATGACGCGATTTGGTTATGAACCTGTTATGGAAGGTGAAACGCTAATCGGTTTGCAGCGCGGACGGGAAAGCATTTCATTAGAACCCGCAGGTCAATATGAATTATCGGGCGCACCGCTATCCCATTTGCATGAAATGAGCGATGAGCTGGATAAGCACATTGATGAAAGCACGCAAATCGCCGACGAACTTGGCGTGACCTTTATGCCCATTGGTTATCATCCAACCGCAGATGTGAACGAACTGCCATGGATGCCAAAAGGTCGTTATAAAATCATGCGCGAGTATATGCCAAAAGTTGGCACACGCGGTTTGGAAATGATGCAACTGACCTGCACAACACAGGCCAATCTGGATTTCACCAGCGAAGCGGATATGGTGCGTAAAATGCGCGTCAGCCTTGCATTACAACCGGTTGCGGCGGCGTTATTTGCCAATTCGCCATTTGCAAAAGGCAAGCTCGCCGGTCGTTATGGCAACCGTTTCAGCGTTTGGTCGGATGTTGATAATGCGCGCTGTGGTATTCCGCCAGTAGTATACGAAGACGGGTTTAATTTTGAGCGCTATGTGCAATACGCACTCGATGTGCCGATGTATTTTGTGTACCGCGATAGCACCTACATTGACTGTGCAGGTCAATCCTTCCGTGATTTCATGGCAGGAAAATTACCTGCTCTGCCGGGCAAAAAACCGCAGATGTTTGACTACATCAACCACCTTACCACCATGTTTCCTGATGTGCGTCTCAAAACCTACATCGAAATGCGCGGCGCAGATGTTGGCAACGCCGCGATGATTAAAGCACTACCTGCGTTATGGGTTGGCTTGCTTTATGATGATACTGCCTTTAATCAGGCCGAAGCGCTAATCAAAGATTGGAATTTACAGCAAATTAATGAAGCGCGCGCGAATGTTCCAAGCCAAGGCATGGATACCATGATAGGCAAACAAAAGATGTTTGCCGTTGTTAAACAAGTGGTAACGCTTGCCGTGCAGGGGTTACGCCGCCGTGCGCTACGGAACTCCAATGGCGCGGATGAAACGCGTTATCTTGAACCCTTACTGACACTGATTGATATTGAACAAACGGAAGCTGAACGGCTGATAAGCTTGTTTAATAGCGAATGGAATCAGGACATCAATCCTGTATTCACGACAGTAAAATTATAGCCAATTAAACTTTAATCGGCGCCCCTTGATTTTTCTGCAAACGCAGCAAAATCAAAATGGTCGCTACCGTCACACCGTAGAACAGCAACTGCATCGCATTAGGCTGCGCGATATAACCTACCAGCGCGGTGAGGAACTGGCCGGGTAAACTGCCTTCTGGTAAAATCGCGCTGCTATCCCACACATTATCGTAAAGCGATGGAAGAATGCCTGCTTGAATGAGCTTGTCTGCGCCTCTGGCTGCCATTCCCGCTGCAATCAACATCAACACAACATTCGTTGCACTGAATAAATGCTTCAACGATAGTTTTAGGAAACCGATATACAGCAACCATCCCGCAAATATACCCGATGCCAGTCCCAATCCCAAGCCGCCCATCACGTTCTGCATATCGCCTGCCGCCGCCATGCCTTGCAGGAACAACACCACTTCGCTGCCTTCGCGTAATACAGCCAGCATCACCACAACCGCAAGCGCCATCAGCGGCTTTTTACCAGCAACTACGGCGGCACCAACCTGCTTCATTTCGCATACCATTTCACGGCCGTGGCGTTGCATCCATATAATATGCCACGATAGCAAACCCACCACTGTAAACATGATGAATGCGTGGAACATCTCCTGACCAAACCCTGAAAAAGCATCGGAAAGCTGCGCAGTAAATAGCGCAACAATAAATGACCCCATAAAACCGGCAAGCACGCCTCCGAAAATCATTTTCAAGCGGTTATCTACGCCTTTGGTGGCAGCCAGAATAACCGACACAATCAGTGCCGCTTCAAGAACTTCACGAAAGACGATAAGTGCGGCAGCAATCATGGTGACCTTAAACTATTTTACGGTGATGATGCCTTTGGCAGTGTCTTCATGGTACTCGCCAAAAAATTTGTAAACACCTGGCTTAAGCGGGCCGACATTTACAACAACTGTACCATTGGCTGGAACAATCTTTTCACGGCGCATATCCTTGCTTTCAAATTCTTCAGGTGTTTCATCCTTGTTCATCACGGTGATGGTAAATTTCTCATTCGCCGGGGCCTCAATATTATTTTGATCAAACAAATGATTTTTGATCGTTAGATTGATATTATGAACGGGCTTGGTTTCTTCTGCTTTCGGCGCTTCAACAGCAAATGCCCTACCTGCGAGAACGATTCCAAAAACCATAATCGCAACTAAAGCTACATAAAATCTGACCCAGTTCTTCATGATGCATCCCTTATTGGTTCAAAACGTATATGGTTTTAATTCTCATTCTCAACTGTGGCAGAAAAGCGTGTCTTTATAACGGCACTTCCCATTCTACTAAAACCATGGCTGGTTATACGCTTCATACTTTATCAGTTGCAAGTGATTATTAAAAGCATGCTCTTATGTATAACTCTTTGTTTTCATTTCGTTAACTATATAATTTAACATATTGATTTTAAACAGTAAAACTTAAATGCGCCAGATTTCTTAATATAAAATTAGGCAGAATTACATAAAATTGTTTCAATACTTTCTTAAACCGTAAGCTAAGATATTGTATGTCTTTTCAATATGTTGAGATTTCAACATTACGCCTATTACCGGATGGGGACGCCGCATGAGCACCCTTCCACAATGGCGCATGTACAGACATAACGAACCGCGCGAAGTTCCGCCGGCTTATGTTCCACCGCCGCCGCCACCTGAAGAACAACCCAATTTGCTTCAGCGCGTATGGAATGGAACACGCGATTTTATCCAAAGCATTCCCGGACGAATTCGCAGCGCCGCCGAATGGATCGGTGAACGGTTTAATGAACTAAGACAATTTTTTTCTCCTAAACCCGGCGTCAATCTCAACGGCGTTGATAAACGCCTTATCCATGTTGCATGTGCAATTGGTATTGGTTCACACACAAATTGCGTTTGCACCGATGCGCAGCGATCACGAAATGCCGGTTATGGCGCAGCTAATTCTGAACACCACCGTGGTAATGCGATGGATTTGCGTTTAACCTCTGTTCCAGGGCGAACCGATAAAGAAAAAGAACAATTCGTTGCCGACGTTGCAACCGTGCTGGGATATGGCGGGCGCCGCGAACAAGACCGTATTTATGCCAGCGTGCATGGCGGTACAGGTCCGCATTTGCACTTCCAGTTTGGATCAAACAATATTGCGCATCTTAATCCCGTTCCCAGCACGCGTGGCGGGCAGGCTGATTTAATCGCGGCGCAGCAACGCATTTCACGGCTTGTTGGCCCCGAAGGCCTGCAGCGCATTATGAATACAAGAGCGCCCGATGACGTGCAGCATAATGGCGTACCGCTTGCCAATAGTTATTCGGGATATCGCCAAGAACCAAGACCAACCACCCCGACACTGGTTTATTCGAATGGGCCGCGTCCGCAACCACAGCTGACACATGAAGCGCCGCGCCCCGTCCTGCAACCGCGCCAACAGGCCGAACCGCAATGGATGATGCGCCGTCATAACGCATAACTTTTAGATGAAGACACATGGCCCATCATCATAACGAATACAGCGGATTAAAACCACCACGCGCACCGCTTGGTGTACGCCATCGTGATGACATGACATCCCCCGCCAGTTTGAATATGATTATGCCTTTGCCGCGCGGAACTTACCGCATCGGCAGCGGATTTGGCATGCGCCATTTGGATGGTCATTCACATTTTCATCGCGGACAGGATATTGGCGTTCCAGTGGGTACGCCCATCTTGGCGCCGCAAGATGGCGTGATTAGCGATGTACTTGCCCATGCCGGTGATGCCGGTAATTTTTTGAAAATGCGCGGGCAAACCCACGGGTTTGGTTTTATGCATTTGGCAAGCTTTGCGCCAGGCATTCGTAACGGCGCTCGCGTGAGACAAGGGCAGATTATCGGCTATGTAGGAATGACAGGCTATACCAAAGGCCCGCATTTGCACTATGAGGTGTATTCACTGGCTAATGGCCAACATCTCGATCCACGGCCAATTGCGCTTACAAACGCCAGAACCGTAACCCTTGCCGATGCACGGTTAATTACACAGGGCCAGACAACCACCGCCGCCATTTTTTCAACGAGCACAACGGCGCAGATAAATCCGCAAACAACCGTAACGAGAACCAGCACGGTCTGGCAGATGCACAGACACGCCAACGCTTAAGCGTCGATATTAGTCGCCGTGAGTGCGTTTTGTACGATGAAGTCTTTGCGCGGTTCTACCACATCGCCCATCAGGGTCGAGAAGATGCCATCCGCTTCATCCGCATGATGCACGCGCACTTGTAACAGCGTACGTACTTCGGGGTTTAGTGTTGTTTCCCAGAGTTGTTCGGGATTCATTTCGCCAAGACCTTTATAGCGCTGAATGGCCATGCCGGAACGCGCTTCGGCAAATACATGCTCAACTAAACCTAATGGACCGGTGATCTGATTTTTGTCTTTGCCCTTTACCAGAAGGGTTGCCGGTTTTTCCAAATGCTTGCGCAGCTCGGTTGTTGCAGTATCCAGCTTGCGTGCATCGCCACTGCCTAGCATATCGTTATCAAGTACATAGGCATGTTTGATGCCGCGCTTGTTGCGCGTTACCACAACGCCGGATGGATTAGCTTCTGCTGCCCAACTGGTTTCTTTATCGGCCAGAATTTCCTTTAGGCGCGCATTCAAGACTACAACAGCGGCTTCGCGTTTTTTGACATCGCCAAATACACCCGACATCGCTGCCTGTTCAATCACACCTGCATGGTTGATCTTGCGGTTGAGATTTTCAATGGCGCCTCTGGCAGTCAACGCTTCGTTGAACAGCTTTTTCCAAGCATCGCCTTGAAGCAATGTGCCACCCGCCAGACGTAGCGCTGAATCTTCGGTACCAATATCAGACAAATACGCTTCAAGCGCATCGTCGTTCTTCAAATAGCGCTCTTTGGCTGAGCCACGCTTAACACGATAAAGCGGCGGCTGCGCAATATAGAGATAACCGTTTTCAATCAGCTGCGGCATTTGACGGAAGAAGAAGGTCAATAACAATGTGCGGATATGGCTTCCGTCAACGTCAGCATCGGTCATGATGATGATTTTGTGATAGCGGGCCTTGGTCGCATCAAACTCTTCGCGGCCGATGCTGGTTCCCAGCGCAGAAATCAGCGTACCGATTTCAGCCGAACCAAGCATTTTATCAAAACGTGCACGTTCGACGTTCAAAATCTTCCCGCGCAACGGCAAAATCGCCTGGTTCTTGCGGTTGCGGCCTTGTTTGGCGGAGCCGCCGGCGCTGTCGCCTTCGACGATGAACAATTCTGAAAGCGCCGGGTCGCGTTCCTGACAATCGGCCAACTTGCCCGGCAAGCTGGAGATATCAAGCGCATTTTTGCGGCGTGTTAAATCGCGTGCCTTACGCGCAGCTTCACGCGCCATGGCGGCTTCAATAATCTTGCTCATCACGCGCTTGGCATCAGCGGGGCGTTCTTCAAGCCATTGCTGCAATGCCTCACCCACTACTTGTTCAACCACCGGGCGAACCTCAGATGAGACCAGTTTATCTTTGGTTTGCGAGGAAAATTTAGGATCAGGAACCTTCACCGACAAAATGCATGACAATCCTTCGCGCGCATCATCACCGGAAATACTTACCTTTTCCTTCTTAGTCGTACCGGAGCTTTCGGCATATTTATCAATCGCGCGGGTTAGTGCTGCGCGGAAACCGGTTAAATGCGTACCGCCATCACGCTGTGGAATATTGTTGGTAAAGCACAGCACGTTTTCGTGATAACTATCATTCCACTGCATCGCCACTTCAACGGTAATGCCGTCTTTTTCCTTGGTCACTGCGATGGGCGGCTTATGAATGGCTTCCTTGTTGCGATCGATATACTCAACGAATGCGCCAAGGCCGCCGGTATATTGCAAATCAATAACTTTCGGCTCCGCACCCCGTTTATCAGTCAGCACCACATGCACGCCGGAATTGAGGAATGCCAATTCGCGCAGACGGTGTTCCAAAGTTGGTAAATCGAATTCGGTTTGCGTGAAGGTTTGCTTGGATGGCATAAAGGTCACTTGTGTGCCCGTTTGCGTGGTCTTGCCTCTTTGGCTAAGCGCTTCAACGCGCTCGCCGTGCTGGAAGCGCATACCCCATTCAAACCCTTGGCGCCAAATGGTCAACTCCAGCCATTCGGAAAGCGCATTCACAACCGACACGCCCACGCCGTGCAAGCCGCCGGAAACTTTATATGAATTCTGATTGAACTTACCGCCCGCGTGCAACTGGGTCATTACGACTTCCGCAGCAGACACGCCTTCTTCTTCATGAATATCAACGGGAATACCGCGGCCATTATCGCGCACCGTTACGGAACCATCGGCATTCAGCATCACGTCAACTTGCGTACAAAACCCTGCGAGAGTCTCGTCAATGGCGTTATCGACCACTTCATACACCATGTGGTGCAGACCCGAACCATCATCGGTATCGCCAATATACATGCCGGGGCGTTTACGAACCGCATCAAGTCCTTTCAGCACGGTGATGGATTGCGCACCATAATCGGTTTGCTCTTCCCCTTGCTTTGCCGGGGTTTTGTCTAAATCTACTGGTGTCGCCACGTTTGCTTTCGCCATTTCTTTTTTCCAAACATATAAAAAATATCGTCCTTCTTTACAAAGAACGACACTGTTCTTAACGCCTTACTGTTCTAATTGTTGATCAGGCTTTTTGCTTTTTTGATGCAAGCGGCATGATCAGGCACAAAATTTTGCGCCACCCACCATGCTTCGACTTGATGCAAAATTTCACCAATGCGCGGACCCGGTGGAAGGCCCATCACCAGCAAATCTTCCCCTTTTAAAGGGAAGGTTTTTGGCTGCCAGTTTTCTAGCATGTCACGCGCCGATTCCCAATTAAATTGCGCACCTTTGGCCATGTTTAAAACTAAAAATTCTTCAGTTAAATCAAGGCCATAGCGGTATAGCGCAAAAGACAGAGTAGGAAGGTCGGTTTCCCCGCCTTGGAATAACGGATTTTTCAAAAAGAGACCCAGTTTCTGGGTCTCTTGCCCCGACAGCGCAAAGCGTTCCTTTAATCCATCCGCTTCAATTTTTTGGCCATCCAGCACCGCCGCCAAACGCAAAAGCGGATTGGCCTCCTTCCCAACCAGACGCACATGCTCATAGGAAATGAGATTGCATAATGTTTTCAAATTCGTGCCTTCAGGAAAAAATGCATCAACCACATTGTGCTTCAGCATCAACATCCAGCTATCGGATGGATTAGGCGCAGATAACAGTTTTTTGATTTCTTTCCACACACGTTCGCGCGACAGGTTTTTTAAAGTGCTCGCCGCAGCTTCAATCGCCTGCATAGTCGCGGCGTCTGGCGCTTCCTTACCAAGCCATGCGTAAAAACGGAAGTAACGCAGCAACCGCAGCGCATCTTCTTTCATGCGCGCAGCAGCATCACCCACAAATTTTACGCGACCCGCTTTGGCATCTTCAATACCGCCAAAATAATCATAAAGTTTTCCCGTAGCATCACGCGACAGCGCATTCATGGTAAAATCGCGCCGCGCTGCATCTTCTTTCCAGTCATCGGTATATTGCACAACCGCATGACGGCCATCGGTTTGAATATCCCGCCGCAATGTGGTGATTTCGAACCCCTTGCCCTCTAGCACTGCGGTCACAGTTCCAAACGCGATGCCGGTTGGCACAACCTTAACACCTGCCGCTTCCAGCACGCTGGTAACCGCCTGGGGTTGGGCGGTTGTTGCCAAATCAACCTCACCTACCGGAATGCCTAATAATGCATCTCTAACCGCGCCGCCAACGAAACGAGTTTCGTATCCGGCCTTTTTGAGCAGTTCAATAAGCTTCAGGGCATGGTGTTCAGATGTGCTCATAACATAAAATCGCTAGGAAAGGCTGGAATTCGACGATTAGGGACTTTTCACTCTCTACAACATTCTTTAGTTTAACGCCATCCACGTATCACGTTCTAATTTCTTTGCTGGAGAACTCAATGAAAGATCAATCTGTGAAAACCCAAATCAAAAAAACCACCGCACTCGTTATGCTATCAGCGCTCGCACTCAGCTTATCAGCTTGCGCCGATCTTACTCACAACAATACCGACAAGGTTAGCGTATATTTCGAAACAGGCAAACACAACCTGTCCGAACAGTCCAAGACAACCTTGAACGCCTTTGCAAAATCGCTGAGCGATGAAAAGATCGCCGGTGCAACCGTTACCGGTTTTGCCGACCGCCGCGGTAGCGACAGAGCAAACGAAGCATTGTCCGCACGCCGTGCAAACACTGTTGCACGATATCTTTCAGCTCAAGGCGTGACTTCGGTCCGCACTGCGCTTGTAACGGCTGCGGGTGAAAGCCAACCATCCACCGATTGCGCTGAAGGCGTAAAAGGCAGCGCAGCTTCTGCATGCCTAAGCCCTGATCGCCGTGTGGATGTTGCCGTTGATACCGTTCCATTGATGATCGAAAGCGGTTCAAACACAGCACGCAACCATTCAACCCTTCAAGACCGCCACAAATGGCAGTTGAACAAGTAAGAGCTGAATAACGCTTACGAAAAAGGCGGCTCGGGATTATCCCAGCCGCCTTTTTTTTGTATCTGCATTTTAGAAAATGATTGGTGCAGAAAGCTTCCTTTATAATTTAAAATTAGATGCATGTATCTTAGCTATAGGCTCAAAGTGTTTATTAAACCAAACCCACTTTGAAAGTTTGTTCCAATCTTCATTCTTCTCAAAATTTTCAATATTAGATTTGATTACATCATTTGCATTATCTAACCATATTTTTAAGCGTAGCGGAAAGCCTTCTCCTGGCTCACCACCACCAGCTAAAACCATCGAAGAAAAATAGTTAAGATGCGTAATGCCGTCGTTATCTTTCGATAATATTAGACTTCGCGACTCTGTTAGTACCCTTGAATAAAGCTTACGAGAGAATGCTATACGCGGATATAAGGCAACTTTTGACTCCAACTTATAGGCCTCAACCATGGCCTTACCCATTACAACAGCATCAGCGTGATAAAGTTGGCCAATAGTGGCGCCTCCACGGATAAGCAATCCTAGGTTCATAGCAGCCGCTGCTAAAGCGCCGACTAGTCTTTGAATCATAAACAAAGTTATCTCAATAAAATTTTCTCCTCCCAATATTTGCAGCTTTTCAATCGGATAACTCATAACAATATGATCCGAGAAGGTAGTAACCGTAGGGCGCATTTCAATTGAGTGGCCATCACTTCTTTCGGTCTTAATCAATTTAAATTCAGAACGCAGGTTAGCTAAATCGTGCAATAATTTTATTATTTGCTTAGCTTTCTTATCATCCCATTCTACGGTTGCCTCAGCAAAGCCTAGGAAATCAATGTAGATGATTAGATGTTCTTCCATGACGGCGGGTTTTCTTGCTTATGGGTAAAAAGCGAAGAGCTTAAAGCTCACATCGAACTGGTGCCCCGGGAGGGACTTGAACCCCCACACCCTTGCAAGTAGTAGATTTTGAGTCTACCGCGTCTACCGATTCCACCACCGGGGCATCCGGCGCTTAGCTGCTTTACTTAAAGCGCATAAGCATAAGTGAGGGCAAGGGATTACGGCCTTACCCAATCTTTTTCAAGCATAAAAAGTGCGGCTTACTTAAGCGACTTTAAATACGCAATTAAGTCAGCGCGATCTTGGGTTTTTGAAATACCCGCAAATGCCATTTTATTGCCAGGCGCATAGGCTTTGGGGCTAAAGAGCCACTTGTTCAGTTCGGCTTCCGACCACTTACCCTTAAGGTTCTTTAAGGCTTCGGAATAGGCAAAGCCTTCATGGGCTGCCTGTTGATGACCTACTAAGCCGAACAAACCAGGGCCCACGCGGTTTGGACCACCCTTGTCAAAGCTATGGCACGCTGCGCACGCGCGTGAGAGTTTTTGTCCGTTCTCCACACTCGCTGTTGCCAACAAGCCGTCAATCGGCTCTGCTTCTTTTGGTTTTTCGGCGGCGGCTTCGCCTGAACCGCTATGCTCGGCAACTGCGACGGCGTAACCCTTTTCTTTGGGTTCGTGGCCTTCAACCAGCTTACGGGAGATAAAACCAGACAGGCTTGCAATCAGTACAGCCATTAAAAGTCCGGCGAAAAGTTTGTTGAAATCGAAGCCTTTATGCATGGAGTGTCCGTAAGCTGAATATTCGTAAGATTTTGTACGCGCCTTATGTTGCGTGAGGTGCCAATGGTATAGGAAAAACAATGTGCTTTGTCATGCGTTCTATTGCCGCAAGCAGCGTGGTTTTTGAATACTGTGGCTGTTCTGCTTGACCATAACTTAAATCTAAGGCAAATCAATAGGTTATGACAAACGCGCCGAAAAACCTTTCGAATCCTATTCTGTTGATACCTGCGCGGATGCAGGCTGCACGTCTGCCGGGTAAACCGCTTGCCGATATTGCGGGCACGCCCATGATTGTCCATGTATGGAAACGCGCCAGCGAAGCAAAGCTTGGCCGCGTGGTGGTTGCAGCGGCAGAAAAGGAAATTGTTGATGCGATTAACGCAGCAGGCGGGGAAGCAGTACTTACCAATGCAAATCTACCTACGGGTTCCGATCGAATTTATGAGGCGCTGACGAAATTGGACCCTGAAGGCAAGCACGATGCGGTAATCAATGTGCAGGGCGATGTGCCAACATTGGAATCTAAGTACATTCGCACGGCTTATGAAACGCTGCAGAAATCTGATGCTGATATTGCAACGCTGATTACGCCGATTACCAGCGAAGCGGATATACACGCATCGCAAGTTGTAAAAGCGGTTGTCGAATTACCGGAAGGCGTGCAAACAGGCCGCGCCCATTATTTCACGCGCGTTGCAGCACCTTCGGGGGCTGGCCCTTATTATTGTCATGTGGGATTATATGCGTATCGCCGCAGCGCGCTGGAACGCTTTGTAAAAAGCCCGCGCAGCACATTGGAAAAACGCGAAGGACTTGAACAGTTACGGGCACTGGCAATCGGGTTGCGCATTGATGCAACCATTATCGATACCTTGCCGCTTGGCGTTGATACGCCGCAGGATTTGGAAAAAGCACGCGAAGTATTAGGTGGAAGAAAATGAACAAGAAAATAATCGCATTTCAGGGTCGTCCCGGTGCTTATTCCGATTTGGCATGCCACGCGGTATTTCCCGATTGGCAAACCCTTCCCTGCAATTCGTTTGAAGATGCGTTCGCGGCAGTGCACGAAGCCAAGGCAACCTATTTCATGATGCCATTTGAAAATTCAACCGCTGGGCGCGTTGCGGATATTCATCACATTCTTCCCAATGGCGGCTTGCATATTATTGCCGAGCACTATCAACCGGTGGAACACCACTTGCTGGGCCTGCCCGGTGCAACGCTTGGCGATATCAAATTTGCGCATAGCCACATTCAGGCATTAAGCCAATGCAAGAATTTCCTGCGCAGCCACGCGATAAAACCGGTAATGAAAGAAGATACAGCAGGTTCAGCGGCGGATTTGAAACCCTTGAATGATCCAAGCATCGCCGCGATTGCATCAAGTCTTGCTGGAAAGATTTATGGCTTACAAAGCCTCGCTGGAAATATTAATGATCAGGTGGGAAACACAACGCGCTTTCTGGTGATGGCGCGCGAAGCGGTCGTTCCGGAGGTTGGCAAAAGCGAATGCATTACATCATTCGTATTCCGTTTGCGCTCAGTTCCTGCCGCGCTGTACAAAGCACTTGGCGGTTTTGCATCAAACGGGGTGAACATCACCAAAATCGAAAGCTACATGGTCGATAATAAATTCACCGCGGCGCAATTCTATGCCGATGTGGAAGGCCATAAAGACGATAAACAATTGAAGCTGGCATTTGAAGAATTAAACTTCTTCGCGGAAGAGATAAAAATCCTTGGTGTTTATCCGGCGCATCCATTTCGTAAATCTTAGGCCGCAAGACTTAAAATCATTTAGTCTTATGCCATTTGTCAAAACTTCTGGCACCCGCATACCCCAGATAACCCATCGCAAACAAATTATATAAATCCTGCGGCAAGGCACGCAGCAAGGCGTTGATATTGGCTGCTGCCTGCGTGGTTGCTGCGGGATACCAGATGCCAATAATCCCGCCAACAAAGCATAATACAATCACGCCATACATCACATAAAGAAAGCTAGGGCGCGCGCGGCTTGTCCATTTATCACTACTGCCGCCTTCAACCAATATGGCAGAAAGGCTTGCCTGCATTTCGTTTAACACCTGCTGGTTTTCTGACTTCATCAGTTCCAGTTTGGCGGCGGCGCGCGTTGTTTCATCCGGAATAATCCGGTCAATTAGCTTGGAAATAAACGGAAATATAATTTCAAACATCTGCATCTTCCTTATTCCATAACGCCGCTTCATCCTTTCGGCGCGTGATCAGCCCTGGCAATTCCACACCGCGTGACATCGTCCAACGCATTAATTGTGCTGGCACTTGTTCATACCAACCGCGATTGAGTAAATTGAGAAGAGTGGAGCGTAAAAATGCCTCCACCCCGATATTAAACGCAAAGCATACCAATGCTGAAAACTGGTTTGATGTAAGCGGAATAAGCACAGAATGATTAATGCAGCGCTCAAACCGCGCAACATCCTTTTGTAGCAAGCGTTCCGCTTCCTCGATGGTAATTTGTTGCAACGGCTTTACGTCGCCCGTATGCCCATACCCAATCGTCAAAACACCGCCAGGACACAAATAAGCCTGAAGCTTTAGCCCCTCATGTGCTTTAAGCAATGCAAATCCGGCATCGTTCATCGTGCGCATCATTATTTCTTCCGGATAAATGCATCAACGCGCTGCAATAATTCCAATTGCATATCACTGTGCGCTTCAAGCCGTGTCAGGCGCTCAAGGATATGGTCCTGTTTTTCTATATCTTTGTTATGGCGCATCTCCAATTCATGCAACCGTACATCGCGAAAATTATCCTGCGCCTGGGTAAAGGATGCCCACCATACCACCCCGCCCAATTGCAACAGCACTGTGAACATAAGCGCCAGCGGAACACGTTTATCAATTGAAAAGCGCCTTGGTGTCATATCACTCACCTTTAAGTCAGCGTTACGGTTTTCCATGCGCCGTTGTAGATGCATAGTTTGTTGTTTGTTGTGTCGTAAACCATCGGGACGCGCCCTGTGTAAGATGTTGGAACACCCGTAGGCGCACCCGCACAGGTGGGGATATAAACAAAACCATTCGTTGCGCTGGTTGAAATAGCTGCGGTTCCGAAAATTACATTCGCCGAGCTGTCCAGCTTCATTACTTGTGTCAGCGTTCCAGAAATACCGGTATAAAATACCATCGAACCGGTTTTCACGCTGTGGCTTTCATTCACGCCATCAATTTGCGCAACCGCTTGCCCACTGGTATTTTCAAACTGTAATACACTGGCATTATTCGTAGTGGCCGAAAGATTTCGGATTTTGACAGTCGGGTCGGTGTTTGGCGTTGCAACTGCGGCTGAGTTATTCGAAAAACGGAATGGCGAATTTCCCTTGGTCAAAAATACTAATGCCTGATTGGTATCCGGCGATGTAACTTGCAATTGCGGAGCCGTACCCGTCGTGCCACCCACCAGTTTCAGTCCTGCATTTTGTGAAACTGTAGAATCATCGATCTGCAATACGGGATTAGTGGCGCCATTAGGGCCAACAATCAAAGCTGTGGAACTATTCGAGGTAATGGTATGATTGGATGTCGCCAAAACTCCTGCAACATTGGTATTGCCAGATGCATCCACCGACATACGTTGCACTCCGCCCGTCGCAATAGCGACCTGATTTGCACCCGGGCTGTAAATGCCGGTATCACTATCCCCGATAAAACTATAGGACGGTGCAGCAGCTGAACCTAATGGCACAACACCCTTATACACATTCCACGTGCTACCATCGAACAGATAGAACACAGCTTCAGCTTGCACATAGGCAAACCAGCCGGTTTTTGGTGTTTTTATGCGCCATCCTGAATAATACGATGCAATCGCATTGGCATTCCCAGCCCACACACCTGTCGGGCTTGCGGCAATGATATAACTATCCCCATCAGCAGGCGTAGCGGGCGGCGTAGCGGTTGTTTTATTGATAACCGATATCTGGGCCAAACTATCCATATCGTTCAGCGCATCATTATGTGAAATTTCCTTTTGCGCTTGTCCTGCGATTAGATAAGGCATGTTCAGGCGCGGTGTGTTGGCCATGGGGTTCTCCGTTTATATGTTAAACTGTGGCAATTGCTGGATTGCCGCGTCCAAAACGCGCACTCAGCTGATATATGTTGATGGTGACGGTGCTTTGCGCCGCACCAAAATCGGCAATCTGCTGCGCGGCTGTATAAGTTAGCATCGGGCTTGGCTGGTTTAGAAAGCTTCTAACCACAGTGCTGCCATTCATAATTTCAACATCATATAACTCGCTTGTCTCATCAAGCGGTACGTCGATTAAATCAATCCATTCGCTATTGCTGCGGGCGCGGCGTTTCCATGCCAGCGTTATATCCAGGCTACTATTACGGTTTGCCGTCACATGACACGGTGCAAGGGGCTTTAGATTGTTTATCTGCGGTACAAACACAGTGTCTGCCACATCATGCACATCCTGTCCGATGGAAGCAGCGCGGTAATAAAATGTTCGGCCACGATCGCTGCTGTTCAATGGCAAGAAATGCACGGTTGCGGGTTGAAGTAAGACAAAACGCTCCCCCGTAATGTGGGTTGATGTTGCACCTTCACTCCCCTTGCGGCCACGCAGCAAGTTTGAAAGCGTAACAGTGCCATCTGCGTTCAAATTGGCATTCTGAAACTGGATGATTTCATCGCCAAGCAATGCCGCATTACTACCATTAAATAAATCCGCGCTACTGCAACTGGAAAGATTGCCACGAAGTAAGGCAACCGTTACGGTGCTTGCTCTGTCCATATAATGCACTGGGCGCGGCGGTAAGACCGTTGTTGCCAAACCAATGGTTGCAGGCAAACTGAAACTGTCTTGCACCGCGTAATTACTACCATCGGTTGAACGCATCAGACTTGCGCCAGGCCATGCGGCAGAGCCGGACATGGCCACATAAAATCCTGGCTGATCATCTTCAGCCTGAAGCAACCCGGCATCGATCAAACAAAGCGTACTGGAAATCAGCGATAGCATATCGCGGCTTACACCCTTGCCGCCATCCGCAATTGCCGAACTATTCAACACCAAATCGGAAATGGGAACAGCCTGCGTTTTTAAGACCCCGCCCTGCTGATTGATGTGCGTGATGCGCAGCGCCTGCCCTGAAAAGCTAATCACATCACCGGTATCCAACGGCGCGTAATTACGATTGATATACAATTCATGCTCGCTACGTTCTGCCCATCGCCGGTAAAGCTGGCTTTCAGCAATCTGTTTCGCTTTTTGCGCTGGGCACACAACGGGCAGGCGCATGGTTTCAACTGCCATGGCATTACTCGCAATACGGCGTGCACGTTGCGACCCGCGCTGGAAATCAAGCGCGGGGTCAAGGTAATCCACACTTACCTCACGCGGTAAATCCAGTTCCTGCCCGCGCGTTGTCTGTAATGCAGGTGGTTGGTCTTGCTTTTCTGGTGATGCGCGAACTTCGCTTTCCGGCACGGTTATATTAATTGCTGCGCTATATATTTTTGCTTTTAAAATGCCATCCGTTTCAATCAGATCAAAAGGCTGATAGGCTTGCAATGGTTCAAGTGCAGCTCTCGCGGATGAAACATCATCCACCACATATCCCTGTACACTGGAATTGCCAAGCGCGCTGACATCATAATCACTACCCACATATCCTGCGCGCGTTAAAATATCCGCGACGATAGCACTCAGGTTCTGCTCAGCTGCTGCACGCTCAATCAACGCAATGCGGGAAATGATGCCGGAACCCCCTGTTGCCTGCACCACAAACCGCGTCGCATCAACCGGATACAAACTAAAGTTATTTAACGTACCGCTGTAACTTCCCGTTACCAGTGTGCTGGCCGTTGTTAAACTAAATCCCGTCGCTGTTACAGCGATTTCGCCGTACCGATATGAAACCGTGCTAAACGCTTCGTGCAGAAAACAGATGCGTCCATCTCGGATAGAAATTGATAAATCACCGCTTGGCGATATTGCTATGCTTGTCCAGCCACGCGTTACAATCGATGTATTGAAATTGGCAGTAAAGCTAAGCAAACGAATATCAGATGTGCCTAGGCGCGCAAGCACAAATTCATTCGCACTAAGCGGCAATAATGCGCAATTGATCGAACTAAAACCTGCCAACGTGTTACTCAACAGAATTTCACTACCAACCACCAAACCATTATTCTGCCAAGCCAGTGTGCGCGTATAAAGCGATGTCGGCGTGACAGCCACATCACCCATCAAGAAGCAAAGCCCGCCAGATAATTTACAAAATTGCGCAAAAGGCAATGGATAACGGGTTGCACTGCTGCCAACACCCCATACCCCAAAAAATCCCAGCGATACTACCGCTGTGCCGGCCATCGCATACACACGAACGCCGCATTCACCTGAAACCACATCCTGTAACACGAAGCGCTGTTCATCAAGCCATGCGATTTGATTAAGCGCGCTGGAATAGCCAAGATTATCGCTCAAAAGAGTTCCAAAGCTACGCGAGGCAATTTTATAAATCGCAATCGTCGCCGGATTAAAGGCATCTGAATGCTGCATATAAAATGCGATGCTGGTTCCATCCGGGCTTAACGCCCAGCTTACATCCACCATATCGCTGCTGCGGGTAATGCTGGCACTTAAGCTGCGGTTGATTTCAACGGGCACATTGCCTGTCAAATCCATTTCAACCGCAGCGAATTGAAAGGATGTTCCGGTTTGGATAACGCCGCCCATCACCATGCGCGTAATGCTGGAACCTGCGCGCGCAAGCGGAATAGCTGGCATCGCATTATAACTGGCTGCGGTTTGCGGACGCGATAGTAAGGCAGAATTTGTTGCGCCAAGAAAGCGCGGCGCAACGCTGGCATCAGCGGGATAGCATTCAAACGTCATATTCGGCAGTCGGTTGCCAAAATTGGCAAGCTGCAAGCGATGAAACACCGCATACGCAACGCCGCGATACGCGGGTACGTTACCAACACCCAAATACCCTTCCATCAAGGGGGACGGGTTTTGTGTTTCCGTGCCGGTATAAAATTCGGCATCTGCGATGACATTCGCATTCCATCTGCCATCGCTGTAAATAATTTTACTATCTGCCCAAATGGTGCGGATGTTGCCAATGCTGGCACCGGCCATCCCCATACCAATTGCAATTGCGCAATCCACCGAATAGCTGGCGCGCTGCACCGATGCGCTGGTGCTGCCGCCCTTCCCGCCTACCTGATCGCTCGATAATGTTTCAATTAAATCACTTGTCCAAATTACATTTCCTGCAATACGCGCATTGCCATACACCACGGGAATAGATTTGCCATAGGTAGAATCTTGGATTTTCAGATTTTCAAGACGCGGGCCTTTAATATGACTGCTTCCAAATACCGCATTATCGATCTGCCCGCCAACATACGCGCCAATCCCACCCAGCAACGCGCCGCCAATACCCGGCAATAGCGCGTTGCCCAGCGCTGACCCGCCAATCGTTAAAACAAGCGATGCCATTTATAATTCCTCAATATTAGCGGCGCGATATATGCCTGCAATACGCCGTTGCCATGTCTCGCCCAGCCCCGTTTCAACCACACGGCCGATGGGTGCATAGGCATGGACCATTGCATCATGTGAAACGGCCAATCCCACATGTTGCGCTTCGCCATTAAAGCGAAATAGCAATACATCACCCGCAGTAATATCATTCACCTGTTCAAACCCATGCGCAATAAGCGCGGCGTGAAGCCGCTCACCCTCCGGCTCGCGGCCATAATCGGTTTGGTCATTCACGGGTATACCGATTTGCTTTACTGCATGGATGACAAGTCCAATACAATCAAGCCCGATGCCCGCGATGCGCCCTTGGTGATAAAACGGCGTGCCGATACATGCTCTGGCGGCAGTTACCAGTGTTTGCTTGGTATCATTCATGTTGATTATCTAATCCGCTGTGCTCTGCGTGCTGCATCAATCATCGATGCGGCAATTTGTGTCTGGCTACTTTGAAAACTTGCAGCGTCATTTGTGGTAATGTTCATCACAATGCTTACGGCGCTACCAACATCTGGGTTTATCCGTCCTGATGTTTGCGGCACAAACAATTCTGGCCCGCGCTCCCCAACCAGATAAGGTTGCCCCGCAGCAACTGGCCCGCCAAACGCACGCGCACCGAATAAATCGGCGATGCCATTGGTCAAATCACCAAGCAAACCGCCAGTGCCTCTAGTCGGCAAAACATCGCCGATCTTTGTGATGCTATCAAGACGAGGGGTATCACCGCCAAACAGAATATCGCTGAGCGGATTGATAACAGCGGCTTTAATAGTAAAATCTTCCAGTGATTTGCGGATTTTATCAAACGCGTTTGAAAATGTGTCGCTGCCCTTAATCGCATCGCCTAACGATTTCGCAAAGCTATCCTTGATAACATCAGATGTTTTAGAAAATTCTTGTTTGAGTTTATCAAGTTTAGCGGTAAGTTCATCGGATGATTTTCCTGCGCGCTTAAAGCCATCGTCTGTCTTCTGCGTTGCTTCTTGTATTTCTTGTTGATTCGCGTCAAAGGTCATCGGATGCATATCTTTCTTCGTATGTGTTGCTGCCTCTTATTACTATCCATCAGCGGATGCATTGGTTCACGATTGCACAGCTATGGCGGCGAAGGTGAGCTACAGAATGGCAACACCGAAACGGATATTGAACTTAATCGCCGTCTTGTTGGCCTGACCCGCGACCAATTAATCACGCTTTACGGTCCGCCCAACCGTTCCATTTCACTGGATAACGGTTTCAAGCTTATGCAATACAACCGCAAAACGTCTTACCTCTTGGGCAAAAGCAAGCGTTCTCAATACAATTGCGAACTGCGTTTATGGATGCTCGATAAAAAAGTCCATCATGTGGATTACCGCGGTGATCAGCACGAATGTTTATTCTTCACGTCCACGGGCCGTCAAAACGTGACGCATGATTTGCGCTAACTTCGTGCATCGGGGTAATTCAATGTACGGTCAACCCCTGGCAAATGCGGAAAGCCGCCAAAATTTACCGCGTTGTTGAATATACTTTGGCAAGTTGCAAACCGTTTATCGCATCCATTATAAACCGAATAGCTGTTGCCGACCGTTATGGGATAGGGCATGGGCAGCCATAACGTGAATTGCTTTGCTATAAAACTTTTTACCTCCATCGAAAGGCCGGTATTTGCGCCCGATGTCCACGTCAGCAATCCATAGTTAAATATATTATTGGCTTCACTGCGCGTTGCATCGGTAAACTGTGACGCGTCAACGACGCTGCTCACGCTGCCCGTTACTGTAAAACTCGCCAAATTTATTTTACAACTTGTATCCCCAAATCCGTGACGGCATTCGGGCGAATAGGTTTTGCCAAATGGCCGTTGCAATAAATCAAGAAATCCACGTAATTCAGCCTGATATTTGCCGCCGATCAGCTTTACTTCACCAAGCCATCCACGGCGCAACTGCATCACGCCTTGGGTTAAATCCGCCCAATTGCACATATACACATCGATACGTGCATGATCATATAACCCTGCGCGCAAATCCGCGTCACTGATGCTTGCGCTGTCCAGCAAACCAATAATATCCAGATTATCTGTTGAAAGCGCAGCGCGATTCTGAATGGCGCTCGCCTGAAAGGCGCCATCGGCCTTATAGGTAACGCCACCGATCACTAAATCTTTATCCGTGGTTGTGAACCCCAATACCACATTATCTTTGCGTGTAATTTTAACCAGCGTTGCAAGTGTTGAAAGTTCTTTTGATAGATGCGTTTGCAATTCAGGTGAGACAGTCTTCATACCCGCACCTCCACCAACGGAATACTGGATGTATATTGCTGAAAGTCCTGCGCGCTTAAACGTAGCTGGTCGGTATCAAACCGCACAGGAACATCAAAGGTAAAGCCAGCGGTAATCGCGGCAGCAGCAATCGGCGCCGTCGCAAAGGTGACAATACCGGTTGCAGTATCCACGCTCCACCCGCTTAATGCCTGCACACCATTTACGCCAATGGTCACGCTGCCTGAAACAGGTTTTCGTATATCGCGTGCATGGGTAATACTGGCACTGATATAGTTTTTCTTGAGTTGAAATTGCGTAAGTGTGCCATTACCCGTGCCGATACTCTGATCATTAAATGCACTGGCGGAAAGGCCATCTGCTGCGCTTGTATAATCGCTCCAGTCCTTCACACGAAAACCCCGTGCACGACCCGCGCGCGCATGGAAGAATGTAATTAGCGTTGCAACATCGCTTGCATTACGTAAACCTGTTGATGCATCAAAATGTCTGCGCGCCTGGCTCCAGTTCTGGTTGCGACGTTCATACCCGCCATCAATCGTAACGATTTCGGTTGAAAAGGCTGGCCCGCCGGAACTGCCAAAACCTACGCGTAACGGAAACTGAACTTCATCAAAGGCCATTTTTTATCCTTAAAGGCAGCGACCGCTGGCCCGCGAGCTTATGCGAGCAAAGCCTTGCGGCGTTTGAGCTATTTTAAGTCGTTTAATATTTTTCTTAACTCGCGCACGTCAGCATGCGTCAAATCATTCGCGGGTTTCAGGCCATGAAATGTTTCATACCCATGCCACGCGTTTAATAAATCAAATGGCGTTGCTTGCCAAAACACGTCTGGTGCCCAGCCCATTACGCCACAGGCTGTACCCATCGCATTTTTTGTGAACTCATCCATAAGGACAGCGATTGCTGGCCCGCGAGCCAATGCGAGCGAAGCCATGCGGCGTTTGAGCTATTAACATTTTATTCCACAAGCGTGGGCTAGAAACTTCCCGCATGGTTCGATAATTTGCGTTAACCCCGTGCCAATAATCCTGTCTGGCAAATCAGCAGGCACGTCTTGCGCCGCACCTTTTAATCCTGCCTGCACAATGGCTACAAAATCACCGGCATGGGAAATTTTGCTATTATGGTAATCGCGGGCAATATCGATTATACCCCGTTTGAAATGCTCTTCCAGCAATGCAATCGCATGAAAACTGGGGCGCATGATGAATTCATATTCCAAAAGACTGATCAGCACATCGCCGCGCGCCGGATTATATTCACGCATCGCTACACCCGTCATATTACACCGTAGTAAATGTGAGCGCGCCAGCGGATTCAAAACTAAGCTGATAGGTTTGCTCGTTATTATAATCACCCGCTGCTTCAAACTGTACCAACTGGAATGGTCCTTCCAATACATCGCCGTTATCAAAGGTAATCCGGTAGCTATCTACGCTGCGGCTAATCGCCCTTGTGACAAGTGTTTGCGTTTGTGTTGAACCGCTCAGCAATCCCTTGGCTCCAACGGTTACGCTAACCACGCCAGCACCTGCCAATAATTCTCGGTATTGGTTGGTGCTGCTTTTATCGGTGACATCAACGGCCTTGCCTTGAATAGTAAAATTCGTCGATCGCATCGCAGCAATCACGGTTGCGCCAACTCCTGTGCCATCGGCAATCAGCAAGGTCCGTCCGGTTCGGGCGTTTTGGGTCATATTCTTCTCCTGGTTTTAATGCTGAACAATTATTCGGTAACGAAGGATGCCATGAAGCGTCAGGCCATCATTTTCCTGAAGCGTGCTGGCGGATTGAAACTGGCAAGATACATAATTTGCGCCGGTTATACTCAGTGCACTGTTATGCAACACATCATAAATGGTCTGGATGATTTGCTTGAGTTCCTTGCGCCCGCGGTAACGCGACCACACATGCAGAATGAGTGATTGCTCAAATCCGGTCTGGTCTTTTGTATCAAATTCTTTTATCAATACATCGCCAAGCGTCGCATATGGAAACAACGCAGCAGGTGGTATCACATCATATAATCGAACCGGATTACCCAGTAATGCTTGCAGTGCTGTGCTGGATGTCAGTGCACCATACACAGCTTCCTGCACTGCAAAAAGTGATGTGGTCATGTCGCGACGCCTTCTTCGGCAAGAATTTCCAATACGCGGTTGCGTTCCTGAATATTTTTGATGGAACGGATATTATAGATGCGGCTACCCAGCATAAGCCGCATCGCGGGTGTGATGGTTGCGTCATAACGCGTATGAATGCGATGTGTAACCGTGCCGCTTGGCTTGCCTGCAATCATTTGTTCATTGCCGCTAACAGGTTCAATCGATGCCCAAATGGTATTGATGGTGGTCCACGCCATGGCATTGCCGCCGCCAGTATCCGCAACCGGGTTTTCCTGCTGCACATATAAGCGCTGACGGTAAGTTCCGATTCCGAACATCTGAAATTCCCCTAGTAACGCAGACGCTGTACGCGGAATGGCTGGTAAAGCGCCTGAACAATATCCGGCAAAGCCTTCACCGAAAGTGCATCCCCATTTAAACGCAGCCCTTCGCCGCGATGTTCATAAAGCTGTGCAATGTGCGCGAGCATGCCTTGCTTCAATGCCTGCGGTACCGCGCTTGCCGCGCCATATCCCGCGGTAAAATCAACGCTAATTCCGTTGCTTGCGCGTTGTGGCACTGGCCATGATGCGTTATTGCGCAACGCCAACCGCCCTGGCTCGGCATTGCTATCTACAAAATATAGCGTGGGCGAAAAAACAACGCTGCTATCATCGTCGGCATATACATTTACGGCGCTAATGCTTTGCAATGGCGCGCGCGGCATGAGAATAAACCGCTTCACCGTTAGTTTCGATGCCGCGCCTTCGCGTGTTCCATCCCACCACGCCAAGCGGTCGCCTGGAAATGTATCAAGCCATAACCGCCATCCTTGCGTTATCAGTGCGCGGCCAGTGAACTCTTCGCATATCATCCGTGTTGCTGTAATCAAATTGGTTATCAATGCGTCATCATCACTAATGCTCACGCGCACATGCGCTTTAGCTTCCGAAAGACTTATCGGCTCGCTTGCTGGCGGCGTGGTTCGGACCAATGCTGTCATGAAAAACCTGCTTAAAAGAAAAAGGCAGGCTGCATCGCTGCAAACCTGCCCTTGAGTTAGTACTACGTTAGCTTGGGATTACTTATTATACGCTAATTAAACCGGACCTACCGCCGGATGGCTGCGTAGCACCACCGCATTTGCAGCAGCGCCTGTTGTTGCGCCCGAAACAGTCATCACCGCGCGGATGTAACGATACCCGCCCGTATAACCGATTTTCTGAATGGTGTTTGCACCCGCGCCGCTTGATACAGCAACAAATGTGCCGTTCATCGAATTACTGTCGCAGGTCACATAGGTAGAGTTATCGGTTGAATGTTGCAGTGAGGGTGTATGTGTTCCATCTGTCCATGCACCAAAATTGAACACCACCATTGCCGAATTAAAGCCCTGCAAATCAATGCCCGTGCCATTTGCTGTTGCGTTACGCACCGCAGGCGCAAGGCTTTGCGCAACGCTAATTCTGTTTTCAAGATCTTTTAAAGCCATGAGTTATCTCCTAATTTGAATAATAGTTATGTCAGCGACCGCTGGCATGCCCACTGATGCGGGCATGCCATGCAGCATTTGAGCTATTTTACGAAACGCTGAAGCGCAGGAATTTCAACGCATCAAAATTGGTAACATCGCCGCCAACACGCTTGGTGCAACGGAACTTAACAAATGGTGCGGAGGTAAATGGATCACGCAAAATACGCATGCCAATACGGTCAACAATGGTGTAGGCTTCAGCAAAGTTACCAAATGCCAGTGACAAGCTGCTCGCAGCCACGGCTGGCATGTCTTCCCCAAGATAAACCGGGAAGCCCAGCAAGGTTGCCGGTGTGCCGATTTGCAAGCTTGGCTGCCACAAATAGCTGTCATTGGTTGTGCCCTTCATCTTACGGATGAGTTCGGATACCGCGCGCGGCATCAGCCATGATGCGTTTGGCAAATACCCTGCCTTTAATTTATGCATCAGGCTGATAATCGCATCAGCTGGGGCGGTTGAAGCAAATGCGGCCGCTGCGCCAGATGGAAAATATTCAAACGTACCCCATGGGCGGGTTGCATCGGCAGTTGCCGCAACCGAATAACTGGTGAAACCGCGTGGTTGAGCCACACCATCACCGGTGACAAAAGCTGCGTTTTCACGGCGTGCAAAGCGTGCCGCAATTTTTCCGATAATCCACTCTTCAACATTCACATTTGCATCATCGAGCAGTTTTTGCGTTGCTTTTGGCTGCGCATGTAATTCATGCACCGAAATGCGGATACGGCCAAATTGACCGGGTTCTGAATCAACGCGGCTATCCAGCTCGCTGACCCAAAATGCTTCGCTGTCATCCGTATCACGCAGCATTTCAACGGCATCCGATGATACGGTCATCACGGTTGCCAATTGGCGCATTGGGGTTGTATCAAACTGGCGCGTGATAATTCGGTCTGACATTTCCGAAGGAACCAGATAACCACCATCAGGGTCTGAAATGACACTCATCGCCTTGGCTTCAAGACCGGATAGATCCTGCTCCGCGCCCTTCGTGACATAACGCAAAAATGCGCGCTTGTGTTCGGATGGTTCTTGAACCATCTCGCCCGCTTTACCGGGGCGTTTGAATGCGGTTTTAAATGCCGCAACCGTATCTTGCAGTTTGGTTACATCGCTATTGATGCGATCAACTTTTTCTTCCAATACCACATCGCCGCGCTTGCGTTCCAGCGATGCCAGTCGTTCATCATTTGCTTCTTTAAAGGCTTCAAACGCATGAGCAAGCTCACCCGTTGCCGCCTTGATTTCCATCAAGTCAGTCATCCATGTCTCCATTAGTTTTGGTTTAGTTTTTTAAAGCGTTGGCCGTGTTTCGTAAGCGCATAACGATGGCCTGAAACTCGTTATGGTTTAATTGGTTATCCGTATGTTCTTTCACGGTATGCACGCGCGCCAATGAATTGGCGGGGAATGTAACCAGCGATATTTCATAAAGTTCTACTTCCGTCAGTGTGCGGATTTTTGTTTTACTATCCTTCACGCTTTTAATCGCCGAATAGCCGATGGAAAGCCCGCTCACCGCACCAATTTTTAAAAGTTCATAGGCTTCTGCCCCGTGCTGCGTTTTAACCGCCAGCTTTCCTTCAACGCGAAGGCCGCGGGCATCTTCATTCACGCTTGTCCACACGCCGATGGGTTCACCGGTATCATGCATCCACAGCATGGCAGGGTTGCTTTTGCTTTGTTTGTATCTGGAAAGACTGCGCGTAAACGCACCCTTTGCCACAACATCACTTTGCGCATCAACCTCACCAAAGACCGATGCGTAACCCGCGATAAATCCTTCACTGCCCAGTTCTTTTACTTCAAACAGCGCAGTCATATATTTTGTTTTCATGCTTCATCCACATTCACAGTATGGTTAATTTTCAAAATTCTTGTGCCATGAAAGTATAACCGCACACATTTTTCGATATAATCGGCACATGTCACAGATCATCGAACATGAGCCGCAACAACATAAATACAAAAGCCGCATCGCACGCTTTTGGGCATCGCGGACGTATGCATTTCGCGCAACCGCTTATGGTTTAATCGGCGGAGTTGCAGTATTGGGATGCGCTGCACTTGAAACCTGTCTTCCATCATCTGGTGCGATTGCATTCAGCAAATTCATTACTCCGGTGATTACCGCATCTCCTTTTGCAGCCACTGTTCTCGATGCCGTTGATCAATACCGTCAAATGTCAAAGATACCAGGTATCCCTAAACTCGATGCAGCACGGATCGCCGCAGAAGCAGGCCTGAAGGTTGGCCTGATGAATACAACCACCGCATGGTTGATGATTTTAACGCCGCTTATGATCCAACAGAATCACTTGGCGAACTCGGACTACCCATCTGTACGTAATTTTGTCGATTTTGCGTTGATCGGTACTGTTTATGTCATTTCTCCAGTTATGTCCTGGATGATGCGCACCGATTCAAAAGATATGCTCCGCCGCAAATTCGGCATCAGCACCTTAGTGATCGATGATCTGCACCCAACATCAACTGAACCTCGTGATGTAACACCTCACAAACCTGCACCCGCTGACACACCGCGCATTACCGATGCAAAATTAAAACCATTCGTGATCGATTAAATCATTCTGGCGGATAACCAACGGCTTGGCGTTTTTCATTGCGCGAAAGGAAATCAGCTTTGCCGATTTTATCCCACACCATGTCACGCCGCGCGGCGAGCGCCGGGATTTCGTCTGCATCGATTTCAAGTCGCAACGTGTCATCGAACATGGGCGTGAGCCAACGGTTCAACTCACCTCTGAATTGCTGCACCAATGGCAAAACGGTTTCTTCATATAAAGCTAATCGAGCTTCTGCCATGTTGGCATAGGTTTGCGATTCCGAAATGCTGATCAACTGGTCGGGCACACCAAATGCCAATGCAATATCTTGTGCGGCACGTTTACGCCCTGCCAGCCAATCCATATCCTTTGGCGTTAATCCCATTTCCTTCCAATCCAGCCCACCCTCCAGAATAAGCGGGCGTCCGGCGTTGCGCGGTGTTTGATAATGTTCTTCCAGCTCTTCTTTCAACCGCCGGAATTGCTCATCACTTAATTGCGTTGGGCCATCCTTGGGTGAATAAATCAACGCGCCCGATGGTCGCGCTGCTTGGTTCAGTAACGCTTGGTTCCATGCGCTAGCGGCATTATGCTGGTCAATTGCAGTCATCGCAGCTTCCAATGGCGCCATGCCATACCAGTCATCCAATGGATGAAACGCCTTCCAATGCAAAATATTGCTCGCGCCCGTGAACGGATCTGCGGCCCAGCGCACCGTGCGCCCGCTAACCTGATATTCATACCCAAGCGGCAAACCGCTTTCGCCCGGTATCACACGCATACGGTCTGGGCGCAGCACATATAGCTCAACTGGCGCGCTGCCCTCATTCGGACGTATCGCTTCGATATACACATTCCCCGAAATCTGGTAATAGCTGAACACGCTTTCTAAAAACTGCGCGGTACCTTGCAAAGGGTTTGGATGTTTCAGCAGCTCTTTAAGCGGATGATCTTCCAATTCCTGATGGTCCGTATCATAAAGCAGCCACGGTATGCTGGCGGATGCTCTGGCAACTTCGGAAATACAGCGCCATGCGACCACATTCTTGCGATAGCCTTCTTCGGCCAATGCATCATAGCGGCGCGGAGTCCAGCGCGGTTTGCCAACATGCGAATATGCAACCACCGGCCCTGATGCGGATGTTTTTTGTGCGGCAACGCTGCGCATTTTTGGCTTACGCGTTAGAAAAGCTGGCCATTCCATCGTTAGTCCTCTCATTTAAAAACTGATATTGCGAACACGTGGCGCATGATGCGTTCCCTGCATCAATTCGCTCATCGCCCAGACCATCGCATCGACACGGTCGGGCGAACCATCCTTCAACCCTTGGCCAGTGAATTTGCACATCTGGTCTTCAAGCGCCTTGTGCATACCCACATGGTGCACAATTCCGCGCTCATACAATGCCGCAACTGGAAAGGCGCGTGCGGCCTTTGCCTTGGTTGCACGCACGGCTTTAAATGCGACATAGGGGTCGGCAAGGCGCAACATCCGTTCAATCAAATCGCCGCCCTCGTTCACTTCGCCAATAATCAAATCTGCGCCCAATTCATCGCGCAGCGCAATTGCACGCCGCGCCCAGCCATCGGGTGTCATCTGCCCAGATACATCGGCCAGCACATAAAATTTTCCATCATTACTTCTGGCAGCTGCCACTACACCTGTTTCATCGCTGGTGCTGTGGCTGGTTACGGCCGGGTCAATTGCTATAACGATCCGCTCCAGATTATCGGGTGGGTGCGCTACACGCGCCGCATCTAGCGCAGCATGCGACCACAGCGCACCTTCCATATCTTCTACAATTTCAGCATCCAGCTCTTGGCGTCCTATGCGCGTGCCGCCATAGCGTTCGCGTAAATCCGCCAATACATGCGGCGCCAAATTCCCGGCATTTTCTTCACTTCGTCCGCGCGTTAAAATCAAATCCTTGCCCACGCGTTTCACCAAATCCTTGATGATGCTGATGGGCTTTGGCGTGGTCGTGATCACCAGTTGCGGATGTTTTCCCAAACGCAGCCCCATCATCAATTGGTCAAACGCCTGCGGACTTTTCCACGCCGCCAGTTCATCAGCCCACGCGCGGTGAAATTGTGGCCCGCGCAACCGTTCCGGTTCATCAGCAGAAAATAATTTAAACCTGCTACCGTTTTTTAAAACCAGTTCACTCAGCGAGCGGTTCCAGCTCGCAATAGATTCACCAGGCAACGCGCTTAATAATCCGCTTGGGCCTTCCACACAGGTGTCGCGCGCATCGCTGGTGGTTGGCGCGACAATCGCAATACGCGCGCCATCATTCCATAGCGCAAAATACGCCGCATCCTGGGCACCGGTGAGCGTTTTTCCCCAACCTCGCCCCGCCAGAACCAGCCATATGCGCCAATCACCTTGCGGGGTTATCTGTTCCGGGCGCGCTGCCAGCAACCACTTCGCCCGCGCCATCCAGCTTTTGCGTTTTGATTCGGGCCAATTCATCCAATACTGATTTAGCAAGAGCGATTGCGGCATCCACATCATCAGCAGTTGGAAGATTATGTTCAGGGTGCGCGGTCATTATTGGCGCAGATTTTTTTTGTTCGAGTAACATCTTGGCAGCTGCCATTTGCACTTTGGGATCATCATTATCTTTCATAATCGCGATGATGGTCATGAGCGCCTCACTGCTAATGTCGGTGGAGCGAAGATCGCAGTTAAGACTCGTTTGCAACTCGTGTGCTGCGCAAAGCTGTGTCTTTCCTGCACGCAACTTCGCCAGCCGTTCCTGCCATGTAGGAAGCTGTTCATCATGCATATTTATTAGGTTTTATAGGATTCTGTCGTTGGGCGCACCACGCCGTGTCATAGTCAATACAGCAAATGCGGGCATTAGCGCAAATCTATTCCCTTTTTGAAATAATTTTTGTAAAAACATGCCAATTACCATAAGCTTATGCGACACTTTAGCGCATGTGACGCATCCCGTTTTTTGTTACCGTTAGATATGAACACGCCGTTTATTTCCCCTTATGAAAAACACTTTGTGAATTCCCTTTCGGGAATCAAGGCGGAAGGCCGTTATCGTATTTTTACGCCCATTGCCCGCCAACGCGGGGCATTCCCCAAAGCCGAATTACGCTTGCCCGACGGCCGCACCAAAAATGTTACCGTGTGGTGTGGCAATGATTATCTGGGCATGGGTCAAAATGAAGTTGTACTAAAGGCGATGCACGACGCGCTGGATGGATTTGGCAGCGGCAGCGGCGGCACGCGCAACATTTCAGGAAACATGCCTGTCCACGCCGAACTGGAAGCAGAGCTTGCCGATTTACATCAGCAGCAAGCAGCGCTTGTTTTCAATTCCGGATATCTTGCAAACGCCACTACCCTTGCAACGCTGGCAAAAATTTTGCCGAATGCCATTTTCTTTTCCGATGCAAAGAATCATGCATCGATGATTGAAGGCATTCGTCATACACGCTGTGAAAAACACATTTTTGAACATAATAACCCCGAACATCTGCGCAGCTTACTGGCTGCCGCACCGGCTGATAGCTGCAAAATCGTGGTGTTTGAATCCGTTTATTCGATGGATGCGACCTTTGCGCCATTAAAAGCCATTCTGGATGTTGCCCAGGAATTTGGCGCATTCACCTATCTTGATGAAGTGCATGCGGTTGGTCTTTACGGCGAGCGCGGCGCAGGCATTGCCGAGCGCGACAATGTGTTAAACCGTATCAGCCTTATTCAGGGCACCTTGGGTAAAGCGTTTGGATTAATTGGCGGGTACATCACGGGCAATCGCACCATTATTGATGCTATTCGTTCGATTGCGCCGGGCTTTATTTTTACGACATCCATTCCGCCGGTGGTTGCCGCAGGCGCGGTTGCATCGGTGCGTTACGTAAAAAACCATCCCGAATTGCGCATCCAACATCAAAAAATTGTTGGAGCAACCAAGGAGGCTTTGCTGGCAGCAAACCTGCCGTTACTGGAAGAGCCAAGCCATATCCTGCCTATCCATATTGGTGATGCGCGCAAAGCCAAGGCACTAAGCGATGTTTTGCTTAATGATTACGGCATCTACGTACAGCCTATTAATTACCCCACTGTGCCACGCGGCAATGAACGCTTCCGCGTAACACCAACCCCGTTGCATACGGCATCGCACATCGCCGAACTGGTTTCAGCACTATCCGAAGTGCTGCATCATAAAATGGAAGATGCCGCCGAATAACTACCTAACCAGTCCGTAGTATTTCGCCAGTTGCAGCAATCCATCCCTTAAATGGTTCAATTGCGCTACGCGCGGCGCATACCCCAGACATGCGACATGAATAACCACATCACGCATCGGCACAGATATCATGCGCAACGCATTACGCCAACGCTGATAAGCCGCTTCTTCTATTTCATTGCGCAACAGGCGTGCTTCCGCATCGGCTTTTGCGCCCCGCATGCTTGTGTACGAAGCCGTGACTCGCGCTTCTATCCCCGATCCATGATAATCGCGCAGCAACTTTAATCCCGCATCATGCGCCTGCGCATCCAGCAGGTTTCGGTTTAGCAAATGATCCAGAATATGCGGTTCACAAACGCGTATCGCAAAGATGCCAGCAGCATCTGTATATTCCAGCGTATGATCCGAATGCTGCCAGCGTTCCGGCGTGCCATAATCGGATGTTGTGCGTTGTTTAAATCGCTTATCGCGCGATACAGGGGAACGACGATTTTTTTTAGCCATGCTGCATCCTTGGAAAGGTGGGTGGATGCAGTGTGTTTATTTTTTGAAAAACTGGAAGATGCGGGCGTTTTTAAAACTAATTTTGTTTTGAAAAAATTATGTAACCGACGACCATAACACATCATTGATATGCTGCGCGCCCGTCGCCAGCATCACTAATCTATCAACGCCCAACGCAATACCGGCCGCCTGCGGCATCCCATATTCCAGCGCCTGCAAAAATTCCTCATCGATCGGGTAATCGCTACCATAACGCAGTTTACGCAGCTTCATATCACTTTCAAACCGTTCCCGCTGAATAGATGCATCGGTTAATTCTACAAAAGCATTCGCAAGTTCCAATCCGCACACATACAACTCAAACCGTTCTGCGACACGCGGATCGCTAGGCTTTGCACGCGCAAGCGCGGCGAGTGGCAATGGATAATCGGTCAGAAAACATGGCGCATCGCCGCCCAAATGCGGTTCGATTTTTTCACCGATAATGCGTAATACCACATCATCCCATGTGTCATCATTGGCGGTGCGCACGCCAATGCGCGTTGCTTCGGCCATAATTCTAGTTGCTGATGGATGCTGCACATCATCCATGCTGGCCAGCACATCCACATCTGCATATTTGAAAAACGCATCCGCCACAGTGATACGAGTAGCTTTTTTCGTAATATCACAGCGCATCCCGTTATATTCACATTGCGTGCGTTGTGTGACTTGGCAGGCAGCTTTCAAAATCGCTTCGCAATCATCCATCAGCGCATCATAGCCTACGCCGGTGCGGTACCATTCCAGCAGCATGAATTCGGGATGATGCTTACTGGAGCATTCAGCATTCCTGTACATATGGGAAAGCTGATAAATGCGCTCCATTCCCGCTACAAGCAACTTTTTGCAGGTGAATTCGGGGCTGGTGGCCAAATAAAACGGGTGCGTATCGCCATGCGGAGATTGCAATTCGGTTTTAAACGCGTGCAAATGCGGCTCCATGCACGGGCTGCGTTGCAGCGCGGGCGTATCCACTTCCACAAAATTCTCATTGGAAAAATAACTGCGCAGATTTGCTAAAATCTTCGCGCGCGCTTCAAGGATAGCGCGTTTGACTGCAAACTGCTCCGGCTGCCACCAATTGCCCAGACTATTCATCTGGTTATTCTGCGGCGGCTTCCGCATAGGCGCTATTCTGGTTGGATGCTTCGCCTTGTTCGCGCAATGCCAATGCTTGTTTCAGATCAACCGACACAAGTTGCGAGACACCCTTTTCAGCCATGGTCACACCGTAAAGCCTGTCCATACGGGCCATCGTCAAGCGATGATGGGTAATAACAAGGAAACGTGTCTTGCCACTTTCCGCCATTTCACGAAGCAGCGAACAATAACGATCGACGTTTGCTTCATCGAGCGGCGCATCGACTTCGTCGAGGACGCAAATCGGTGATGGGTTCACAAGGAACAATGCGAATAACAGCGATAATGCGGTCAACGCCTGCTCACCGCCCGAAAGCAATGACAGCGCCTGCAAACGCTTACCCGGCGGGCATGCAAAAATTTCAAGACCTGCTTCAAGCGGGTCGTCATTTTCAATCAGTTGCAGATGCGCCTTCCCGCCGCCAAACATACGGGTGAATAGCTCGCCAAAATTCTTGTTCACTTCATCAAACGCAACTTGCAAACGCTCGCGCGCTTCCTTGTTCAGCGTGCCGATGGCTTGACGCAGTTTGGCTATCGCCTGCACCAGATCTTCTTTTTCAGCCGTCATCTTGTCGAACTGCGCCTGAATTTCTTCGGCTTCAATTTCCGCGCGCAGGTTCACAGGGCCCATATTTTCACGTTCCTTGGTGAAACGTGCAAAATCATGCTCCAGTTGGTTAATGGCTGGCAGTTCGCTTGGGTCTTTTACTTCCGCTTTTTCCAACAAGCCATCGGTCGTGCAATGCCATTTTTCCTGCGCTTCAGCCTTTAACGCTTCAAACGCATGCTGCGCCTGATACATCTGTTCTTCACTACGCACACGGTTTTCTTTGGCATTGCTTAACGCTTCTTCATGCTGGCGGGCTTGTTTTTCAACCGCTGCCAATTCGGTTTCTGCCGTTTGCAGATTATCTGCTGCAATCTTGCGGGTTTCCTCGGCGGCACTCGCTTTGGTTAGCAATTCCTGACGCTGCGCTTCAATCGCTGCTGGTTTTTCGGCAAGCGCCTGTTCTGCTTGCGTCAATTCTTCGTTGCGGGTTTGCAATTCTGCAATACGCGCTGCTGCGCCTGTTGAACGCGCTGACCATGATTGCTGTTCGCTGGCTACAGCCGTGATGCGGGTTTCAACGGCGCGCATATCACGCTGGTAACCGGAAAGCGCAGCTTGCTTTTCACTTAAACCACTGCGCAATTCTGCCATCACAATGCGTGCGGAATTGAGATTGCGCGTCAACTCTTCCAAATCGGCGCATTGGCTACGCTGTGCCGTAAGGCTTTCCACTTCGATTTGCAATTGTTGTTCATCGGCAGCACTTACCTGCAACATATCGCGAACACGCTGGGCTTGGGCTGCCTTGTGTGCTTGTGCTTGGGTTTCTTCAGCTTGATTACGACGTGCATCGTTCAATGCCGCGAATGCCTGTGCAACAGCCGCTTGTGTTTCACTATCACGGGTTGATGCTGCCTGCATCGCTTGATTAGCGGAGGTAAGCGCTGCTTCAGCTTGCTCTGCTTTACCAGCCGAATAGGTGATAAGCGCATTAAGTTCCGCCAAACGGTTGCGATGTTGCAATCGCGCTGCGGCGGGCGTTACGGCATCGGCTTTTTGCGTATAGCCATCCCAGCGCCATGCGGCGCCATTTTGCGCAACAATAATCTGACCTGGTTTTAATTCGCTGCTTAGGCGTTCGCCCGTCGCCTCATCATCCACCAAACCGATTTGGCTTAATGCACGTGCAAGCGCTGATGGACAATCCACAAACGCTTTTAATGCGCGCGCGCCATTCGGGAGTGCGTATGCGCCTGTTGCATCGAATGGCGGCAATGTGCGCCAGAAGATTTTTGCCGCATCTTCCAATGGCGCAGAAAGCGCATCACCCAAAGCGGCAGCCAGAGCTGCTTCATACCCCGGTTCCACTTTCACCAAATCGCTTAAGGGTGTGCCAGTGTTTTCTTCCAATTGCAGCAACTTCGTTAGCGCTGCTGCTTCTGCTTCCAGCTTGGTCTTTTCTGACCATGCGCGTTCGCGCGCTGCGCGGGCATCACTTTGCGTTTGTTCAGCCGTTAGTTTGGATTCTTTCGCGCTGCTCGCTTCGGCCTGCTTGCGCGTTAAATCGATTTCGCATGCTTCAACCATGCTCAGGGCAAGCGCAAGGCTTGGCAGACGCGCAATTTCAGCTTCAAGCTCCGCAATCTGCTGTTCCAGTTGTAGCTTCTTTTGCTGGGCCTGCTGCTGACGCTCACGCAATGCCGCTTCCTGGCGTTGCAGGCTATTGTGCTGGGCTTGTGCGCTTGCCAAATTGGTGGTGATTTCCTGAACGGTTTTTTCCTGCGCGGTTACTTCTTCTTGTGCAGTTTGCGCGGCGGCTTCCAAATCTGGACGCGCGATGGAAAGACGCTCGCTTTCTGCCTTTAATGATAATTGTTCTTCTTCAAGGCGTGCTAACGCTGCGGTTGCATCGCTTGCTAATGCTTGTTCGCGCGCGGTGTCTTCTGCCGTCTGTTGCAAACGATTGCGCAGGGCTTGCTGTTCACCAGCAATGCGCGCAGCTTCCCGTTCCAATGCTTCACGTTCCAGAATAAGGCGTTGCACCACAGCCGATGCAGCTGCTTCCGCCTGACGCAGTGGCGGCAATGTGCTTGCCATCTCGGTACGCTGGGTGGTGATTTGTGTGACTAAAGAAACCATTTCGCGCACGCGGCCTTCAGCCTCGGCATGCGTATCTTCCGATAGGCGTAAATTCACTTCCGCTTGCTTGGCTTTTAAATACAACAAGCCTGCTTCGGATTTGCGGATAAGATCACCCAAATTACGGTAACGGCTGGCTTGGCGCGTTTGCGTCTTCAGGCTGCGGATTTGCGCATCCATCACCTGCAATTGGTCATCCACGCGCGTTAGATTACCTTCCGCGCCTTTCAGCTTTAATTCCGCCTCATGACGGCGGGCATGCAACCCGCTAATGCCGGCGGCTTCTTCCAACACCTGACGGCGCTCGGCAGGCTTGGCTTGGATAAGTGCGCTGATGCGGCCTTGGCTAACGATGCTGGTCGAATGTGCGCCGGTTGCCTGATCTGCAAAAAACAATTGCACATCTTTTTGACGAACCGGTTTCCCGTTGATGCGGTAATCAGAGCCATGACCACGTTCAATGTGGCGCACGATTTCAACTTCGTCTTCATTGTTGAATTCGGCGAGCGCAGTGCGCTGCGAGTTATCCAGATAGAGCGTTACTTCGGCAAGGTTGCGCGCAGGCCGCCCCGCAGAGCCTGAAAAAATCACGTCATCCATTTCGCCGCCGCGCAGACGCTTGGCAGAATTTTCACCCATTACCCAGCGCAAGCTTTCAACAACATTCGATTTACCGCACCCATTGGGGCCAACAATACCGGTAAGGCCTTGTTCAATCACAAATTCGGTTGGCTCCACAAAGGATTTGAAGCCGGTGATTTTCATTTTTGTAAATTGCATTTCGTTGCCTTTGGTCTTTCTCTGTCTTTGCTCGAAGGGATCTTTTGTTATTTCAAATCAATTCGTTCTATAATTTCGGGCTAATGTGGTGCCCATTCCGGTTTGTTAAAATAAAGGTAATGCGCCACATTGTTAAAACTGCCGCATTTTAAATTCACGCTTGAAGCAAGCAGCGCTAAACTCTTCTTTGAAAATAAACTGATATGCCCGTTTCGCGGTGATGCATACCACCAATTTAATCGCTGATTGGGCTTAATATCGGTATCAGAAATAAGGGTTGAAAACAACACCACACTTTGCGGATGCATGAGCTGCGTTAACGACTTTATTAAATGGTTTACGTCGCTCACATGCTCAAAAATTTCAAAGGCAGTAATGAAATCAAATTTGCCTAGATCGGCTGGATTAACATCCGTATTCACAAACGGATCATAGGAAGTGGAATTCCACCCCTTCTCGCGCATGATCTTGCTCATCAAACCGTTGCCGCCTCCATAATCCAGATGCCGTGCACCTTGGTAATACTGCCCAAACGTATCGTAAATGGCCTTGGCATTATTGGCTGGGCGCGCTTCCAGATAATCGGGGTCAACTATCCCGTATTCCTCGTTATAAATGTTTTTTTCAAACTCCTCCTTGCTCCATGCCATCAGCTCAGGCGCAAAGGTAAAGGCGCAATTGGGGCAGTGATAATAGTAAACGGTCTTGCCAGACAACGGCAGGAAAACGCCGGTCTTTTCTTCGCAGTTCTTGTTAAAATCGACCACGTCCAGTGCCTTGGCTTGCGCTTTGCAAACCGGGCAGTTATGCGGCTGTAAAGTGGAGGAAATCATTAAAATCGCCTTACGTTTTTATCAAAAAACCGGAAAGCAATTATGGCGCGTTTAGACCCGCGATGAAACGGGAATTGACTCTTATGCACAAGAGATTGGAGGAAGAATTAGCGTGTGGTGCTGTTGATTTGGTTTTGCGCCACGCGTGCAGGGTCAGATGCCGCAGCAACCAGTTGTTCAAACTGGGTATGAACCTTATTACGCCAATCCTGGAACGAAGCCAGTTGCTTGCCTGCCAATGCAGAGCCCATCGGCACATCGACGTTCAGTGGATTGACCTGATTGTTTTCAACCAATACTTCATAATGCAAATGCGGTCCGGTGGATTCGCCTGTTGAACCTGCATAACCAATCACATCACCTTGGGCGATGCGCGTACCGCGCGTAATGCCACGGCCAAAACGGCTCATATGCGCATAAGCGGTTGAAATGCGGCCATTGTGACGGATTTTGATGTAAAGGCCATAACCACTCTTGCGCTCGGCTTCTTCAATAATACCTGATCCTGCTGCAAAAATCGGCGTACCTGTTGGAACGCCGAAATCGATACCCTTATGCATTCTGTTGTAACCCATAATCGGGTGATGACGCATGCCAAAACCCGATGTAATACGCGCGCCTTCAACAGGTGTGCGCAGTAAGCCTTTGCGGATGGACTCGCCCTTGGCATCAAAATATTCATACGCATTGCCAGAGGTTGCCACGCGGTAAATAGGAACGATTTTTCCGTTCACTTGCAAAGCCGCGTAAATCAGCGTTGCATCACCGCTGGTATGACCTTCGGCATCCGCAAGTTGTTCATACAGAACTTCAAAACGGTCGCCTTCTTTCACGTCACGTTGAAAGTCGATGTTATAGGAATAGGTTTTGATGATGGTGGAAAGGACAGAGCTGGGCACGCCCAGCTTAATGCCTGATTCATAAAGATTATCTTGCACAACACCGCGCAAGGCGAAGCGGCGTTTTTCCGGGGCGACGGTTTTCAATGATGCTTCAAATGTATTGGCTGGATTGCGTGAAATTGTTACGACTGTAAAGCCGTCATGCAACTCCAACCCGGCATAGCGTTCATTCACGCCATCACGGGTAAACAAAACCGCCACTTCCTGTCCGTCACGGATTTTACGTGGGTTGATGTGGGGGCGCAGAGCTTCCAGCGTTGCCAGAATTTCAGTGCGGCTAATCCCTGCCATGACAAGGCGAGCGGTTAAGGTCTCACCGCGCCCGACGACCAGAATGCGGTGCAGCTGGCCATTCTTTTCTTCAACGCGCTTGAATACAGCGGCGTTAATGGCAGCATGAAGCGGGTCTGCACTGTTTACGGTATTATTGGTAGAACTGACGATTAAGGTTTGGTCATCATTCGCTGGCGCCGGAATAATACCGGCTTGCAGAATCTGGTTTACAATGGAGTTCACAAAAGCGGGTTTTTGGTCTTTTTCATTGACATTCAGAGCATAGACAAGCCCGAAGCTCATCAATGAAAGCAATATAAGTAAAACTGATCCAACCCGGCTTAAAACCACGCGCTTAAAAACCTTTAGCTAAACGTTGAGTTCCAATACGTACACAAGGACTGGAACGAGACTGGCAGGGCATTAATAAATTAATGCTTAACGGTTCGAAGGATGCAGATAATCAAAACTCGTCGTGATCTGTCAACCTTAACTTCCCCACAAGTTGTGGATAAACCGGATTCGAGATTATTAATTTCACAAATTGTTATGGAGAATCACAAGCTAAAGCGTCTATCTATGATGACACGTCCGCATTCACTTTCGCCGATTCACTGATTTGCCATAATTGTTGGCTTGATGAGGGGCTCCAAGACTGGGATTCTGGACATAAGAATAACGCGTGAATCAAAACGACTTGAATTCTTAATTTTGGGCAAAACAGCTTATGGCACATCCAACTTCCTTAAGATCACGCGCGCAGTCGCCCCGCCAGCAGCAACAGCAACAATATGTCCAAGACGAGCGCTATCAAGACCCCAAATACCAAGAACAGTGGGCCGAGGATCAGCAGGACGATAATTTTGATGTAGCGCTTCATCTCGCGAGCCATGCGCAGCGTTTAAAGAATGTGGATTCATCGCTCACCTATTTCGAACAATCGTTGAAAAATTTTCAGGCGGTATATGTTCAGGAACGTAACCGTCAAAATAAATATCTCGGCATTCTTGCAGGCTGCGTCATGGTCACCATTCTCGCGGTTGCATTCTGGCCGCGTGGCAATGCGCCTGCTGCTGCAAACGCGCAAGCCATTCAGCAACGCAGCATTCAACAACAAATGGCTGCGCCTGTTGCACCAGCAGCACCCGTGCAAATGCCGCAAGCCCAGCAAACCTATACACCAAATTTTGCAAACGCCAATAATTATGCGCCGCCAGCGCAACAACAAATGCCGCAAATCCAAGCGCCATCATTTCGTGCACCGGCACCTGTCGCACTTGGTGCACGCTATGACCAGCAAACAACACAGCGCAACACTCAGGCGTATTTGTCACCGCCCGCGCAACCTGCCTACCAGCAGCCTGTGCAACCACGGTTAAGCCCGTTCCAGATTTCTGTTCAAAATAAATTGGCCGCAAGTGGTCAAGCCGTGCCGCCCGATTGGCAACCGTTATTCAACCGCGAAGCAAGCGGCGACAAGAAAGGCAAGTTGCTGATTGCTGCTAAGTTCCTCAAAGGGGATGGTGTGCAACGTGACCAAGCCTTTGCCGTGGAAATGATCCGCCAAGCAGCAGATGCAGGTGAAAAGGAAGCGATGATGTGGCTTGCCTATGCAAATCAGGGCGGCAATATCGGCAAAACCGACATCAACGCAGCTATCCGCTGGTTTCAGGCAGCGGGCAAAGCAGGCGTTACCCAAGCCTACACCGAACTTGGCCGCATCTATGAAACCGGCGCTGATGGCGCGCCCGATATTGAAACCGCACTTGCATGGTATCAACGCAGCGCAGCAGCAGGCGACGCAAAAGCAGCCGAAGCCATCCAACGCTTGACCGCAGGCGCACAAGCGCAGCAACAAATCCCGCAACAACAATACCAGCAACCAAGCTATGCGCCGTCTGCACAATCGCCTGCGCAGCAAATTCAGCAAATGATTCAACCCACCGCAGGTGTCGGTGGGCAAGGCGCACAAAACAGCATCCCCGCGAATGATATTTTTGTACCTGCGCCGCCCCAAGCACAGGCGCAAATTCAACAACCCATGACGCCTGCCATCGCACAACAGATTGCGAATGAGATTGATAATTCCATCAGCCCTGCTTACTCCGCAACACCGGTTGTTGCATCGGTCCCAACACCCGCGCCATCAACGCAAGTAGGCATGAGCAAAGAACAGGCAAAAGCCGACAACAAAGCAATCCAGCGCATGTTGCGTGTCTTGGGTTACAAAGTGGACCGTGTTGACGGGGAATATGGCCCGCAAACAGCATCCGCCATTCGCGCGTACCAGCGTGATCATTCGGTATATCCCGACGGTGAGCCATCGGCCGAGTTGATTGAATCACTTATGCGCGATGTACGCGGACAATAAATAATTTTTAAGCTTTCCACCAGAACCAGCGCTTCACATGCATGATGTCGCGCAGCTTTGTCTTAATGACAATCAGCAGAAACGCGATGGATAGCAAGCACCATACCGCTGGACGTTCATTGAGATTATTGGTCGAAAGGAACGCAAGCCCCGGCCCCATCACCGCGTGATAGATATTCAGTTTCCATGATCCGTAAATCATCGGCAGTAGGAAGGCGACCACAAAGAATGTCGGGAAACTGCGGATTGGCGGATGCGCAAACCATTCACCAAGTCCATTGGTCGGCACTTCCCATGCAATATGCCAATTCCCTGAAATCGAACAAAGCTCTGGCCCACATAGCGTATGCCCTGGTGTGCAATGGCCCGCCCATGCAAAGGGGTAAAGCTGGATAAGCATGAAAATGGTGGATGCAAAACACAGCGTATAAACCCACGGCGCAACTTTTTCGCTTACATCCTTTGGAATAAAGTGCATCGCCATCGCATTGATAAAAAACGGCTGGAACGCGATATGCAAATAACCCAGCAAGGTCGCAACCTGATTGGATGGCAAAGCGCATTTATCAATTACACTATAGGTAAAGGCTTGCAGCAATTCCATGAGCGAGAAATAGCCAAGCGTAATCCATAACACGCGCGGCTCTTTCTTGATTGCCGCATAGATTGTCGAACCAATACCGATGCTGGCTAGTACTGCCGATGCTTCACCGCTCCAGCACATGTTTAAAACCCGCTTACCGCAACCCACCATTCACGCCCCAATTGGCGAATGGTAGCTGCTGCGGTTTCCGCATCTTCAATGCGCGCGAATAATCCAAAACATGTCGCGCCGGAACCAGAGAGCCGCGCCAGCAGACATCCGTGCTGCGCATTTAATGCCGACAATACATCGGCAATCGGTTCGCATAATAATTTGGCGGGTTCTTGTAAATCATTTCCGCGCGCCGAAAGCTGCGCCGCCAATTCTTCGGCACTATTGGGCAAACTGGGCAAACGCGCCGCATGTGAAAAATCACCCAACCGTGCTTTGAATACATGCGCTGTGGCAAGTGGTACATTCGGGTTGACCAACACCATATAGGTGCGTGGCAATCCGTTCACGCCGTCAATCACATCGCCAATTCCGCTGAAATAGCATGGCTTGTTATAAAGGCATGCCATCACATCCGCGCCGGTTTCTTTGGCAGTGCGCACCACTGCCTCGCTGTTGATATTCACGCCCCAACATTTTGCAGCAGCGCGAAGTGCAGCAGCGGCATCGGCTGACCCGCCGCCAATTCCCGAAGCGACCGGAAGATTTTTATATAGGCGCACATCCACATGTGCGACACGACCCAATTTGCTGGCAAGTCCGCGCAGCGCAATCGTTACCAGATTTTTATCGTGGGATTCACCCTGCAATAATGCAGATTGTGGCCCGACAATCCGTAAGCTATAGGCATCCGACTGGGTAATGGTAATTTCATCAGCTGCTGCCATGCCATCATTGGCAAACACAACCAAACTATCCAGTAAATGGTAACCATCCTCCCGTTTTCCGGTCACATGCAGGTAGAGGTTGATTTTGGCAGGCGCACGCTCAACAATACTCTTTACTGGCTGGTTCATAAAGTTTCCTTGGAAAGAAATAAATAGCCTATTCGGAATTTCGCTGCGGCTAAAGATTTTTGTTGTTTTCGAGAACCGGAGCGCAGTGTACATTTAAGTACATGAGCACCGGAAGCGAAGAAAACGGCAAAAAGATAACGCCGCAGTTAGGAATTATGGATAGGCTAGAATGAAGATACTATTTTTTGGAGATATTATGGGACGCGCGGGGCGAGATGCCCTTGCACAATATCTACCTGTGCTCACTGCGCAGCACAAGCCGGACTTTGTCGTCGCAAACGCCGAAAACGCGGCAGCAGGCTATGGGCTTACCCTTAAGATTGCGGCTGATTTATTTGCGCTGGGGATTGATGTGCTAACAACCGGCAACCATGTTTGGGACCAAAAGGAATTATTATCGACCATTCAAAATGAACCGCGCATCTTGCGCCCGTGTAATTTTCCAAAGGATACTCCGGGCTCGGGCCATTTTATCGCACAATCCAAAACGGGGCGCAAACTGCTGGTCGTCAATGTCATGGGCCGTTTGTTTATGGATGCGATGGACGACCCGTTTGCTGCCACTACCGAAATTATCAACGCCCACCACCTTGGTAAAACCGTGGATGGTATTTTGATTGATGTACATTGCGAAGCAAGTTCTGAAAAACAAGCAATTGCCCATTTATTCGATGGCCGCGTAACCGCTGTATTGGGTTCGCACACCCACGTGCCCACCGCGGATGATCGCATTCTGGCCAATGGCACCGCTTTCCAAACCGATACCGGCATGTGCGGGGATTACGACAGCGTGATTGGCATGAAGAAGGATTTATCCGTGCAACGCATGACGCGCAAATATTCGTTTGAACGCTTAACCCCTGCTGAAGGCGAAGGCACGGTATGCGCCGCACTCGTTGAATCAGACGACAAAACAGGATTAGCCAAAAGCATTTCCACCTACCGCCTAGGCGGAGCCTTAAAACAAACGGCCGGAGCCTTGAAACAAACAGCCTAACGCATGCCTACTTTATTATACGAAATCGAAAACGGTCGTAATAGAGGTCTGCTGATTGCGGGAACGGATGAAGCAGGCCGCGGCCCGCTGGCAGGCCCGGTGGTTGCCGCCGCCGTGATTATCCCGCAAAACTTTCCGGAAAAACTGGCAAGCGCAATCAACGACAGCAAACAAATCAGCGAAAAAAAGCGCGCAGTGTTATTCCCGCAAATTATCGAATGTTGCGTACATGGCATTGCGCAATGCTCGGCACAGGAAATCGATGAAATAAATATTTTGCAGGCCAGCCTATTGGCCATGAAACGCGCGGTGTTACAACTTTCAAACCAACCTGCCTGCGTATTGGTGGATGGCAATAAATCCCCCAATATTCCAAATATGAAGAATATCCCGATTGTGAAGGGCGATAGCAAAAGCCTATCCATCGCCGCCGCATCCATATTGGCAAAGGTCACCCGTGACCGGCTGATGCAGCAATTGCATGACGAATTCCCCCATTATGGCTGGGCGCATAATGCGGGTTATCCAACCGCAGAACATTTAACCGCCCTACAAATCCACGGCATCACGCCGCACCACCGCCAAAGTTTTGGCCCGGTTAAGGGCATAAGCTCACGCAATCTCGCTTAAAAATTAACAAAAAACTGTTCCTTGAAAGTAATACATGCTGCGGATTTTGGGTATAGTCCCGCGCATGGCAACGAACGCATTGGGCATACCCCTTATACCAGTTAATAAATATCCCGTCCCATCGGTGACGGAGCTGTTGGCAATTGCCAAAAAAGAATTGGGCAGTTCGCGCCGCATTCTGCACTCCCCGGAATTCAGAAGCTTTGCAGAAAAATTTGGCGATCCTTCCGAACAGCGCCGTGTAAAAGCGCTCTATGCACTTAATATCGCAGAAGCTGTGCTGATGAATTTTTCATCGCCCCTTGGCGCAGGATTGGCAGCTATTGGAATGTATGATCAGGCAACGAACTTGTTCCGCGATGAATTGGGCAAGCGCGGCCTCACCATCACGGCACGCCCTGCGGTTGTGCCTTATGATCCGCAAAAAGGCCGCAGTAATTTTTTCTATCAGGCCATTCGCAATCTTGGCCGCGGCAGAAAAGACAAGCCCGACGATTACGATTTCTACTAACCCCTTATATATATGTGCGGCGTTTGAGCAATAATATGTGACTCAAAAGACTCAGCCGCGCATGCCAAATTTCTTAACAGTCTGAAGTTTATCAATAATTTACCAATCGGCCATACCGTAGTCCGATGTTTATCCACAGGCAGATCCCCGTTATACTGCCGCTGGACTTATCCACAGATATCCTCAAAGGCCCTTTTGTCCTATGGCAGTCAAGAAGAAATCCGCATCTGTAACAAAAGGTACTAAGGCCGCGTCCGTAAAGGCTGCATCGCTTAAGTCTGCGCCGCTTACCACCCTTCCCCTGAACACCATCCTTGCTGGTAACTGCATCGAGCTGATGAACAGCCTGCCCGAATGCAGTGTCGATATGATTTTTGCAGACCCCCCTTACAACCTTCAGCTCAGCGGTGAATTGCACCGCCCCGATAATTCACGGGTGGATGGCGTAGATGACGCATGGGACCAATTCGGTTCATTCAAGGATTACGATGCGTTCACAACCGCGTGGCTCAAAGCCGCACGCCGCATTCTAAAACCCGATGGCGCGCTTTGGGTGATTGGCAGCTATCATAATATTTTCCGCGTCGGTTCTGCGCTGCAAGATATCGGGTACTGGATCTTGAACGATGTCATCTGGCGCAAGGCTAACCCGATGCCGAATTTCAAAGGCAAGCGGTTTACCAATGCGCATGAAACTTTAATCTGGTGCGCCAAGGATGCAAAGGGTCGCCCCACCTTCAATTACGAAGCGATGAAAGCGTTTAATGATGATTTGCAAATGCGCAGCGACTGGTTCATCCCCATTTGCTCGGGCAATGAACGCTTGAAAGACGATGCGGGCGATAAAACCCACCCCACGCAAAAGCCCGAAGCATTATTAACCCGCGTCATGATGGCATCAACGCGGCCCGGTGATGTCGTGCTTGACCCTTTCTTTGGCACCGGCACAACCGGCGCTGTGGCCAAACAGTTCGGCCGTCATTTCATCGGCTGCGAGCAGGATATTACCTATATCGCCGCCGCCAAAAAACGCATCGCGAATGTGCAGGCCATCAGTGATGAAGACGTTTTGAAAATCACATCTAAGCGCGAAGAGGTACGCATTCCATTTGGTACCCTCCTTGAACGCGGTCTCATTCGTCCCGGCCAAGCCTTGTTCGATCATCGCAAGCGGTTTTCAGCAAAGGTCAAGGCGGATGCCAGCATCATCGCACCATCGCCGCTGGGACACATCAGCGGTTCCATTCACAAGGTCGGCGCGGAAGTGCAAGGCGCACCTGCCTGCAATGGCTGGGCGTTCTGGCATTTTGAACCGAAAAAAGGATTATTGCAGCCGATTGATATTCTGCGTCAGCAAATCCGCGCCGAAAATGGCGGAACGGTTAATTAATCGCATGATACATTAAGCAGCCTTGCCAATAGCGTATTGAGGCAATGGCACGGAACGCAGTTTGGGTTCTGGCGCAGTTGGCATCCGGTCAAACGCGCGCATGAATTCAACCACTGGCTTGCACACATGATTGACGAAATTATCCCCGCGAAAAACGCCGGTATGGCCAGCGCCTTTCACTAAAATATAATATTGCTTTTGAACACCCGTCAGCAACCGCGACATTGCGGTTACCTGGCCAACACCGGTGATATCGTCTTTCTCGCCTTCAATAAACAATGCGCCCATATCGCGGCCTTTAACCTTGGAAAGATCCACTACATGGTCTTTAAATTCGTGACCGCAGATTTCTCCGGTGAAGCGGAATGTGCCTTTGGCAAGACTATTATCAATAAACCACTCCTTGACCGTCTCGATATAAAATTCCCATGTCAGGCTTGATGGAACAAGGAAACGCTTGCCATAAAAATTACCGATTTTATGTTCGGCCGAATGATGCCCGTCTGCTACTGCCTTGTTATAATCGCCTAGCGTACGCCAATGGCTATCGGGCTTACCCATCATGAAGGATGCAATCTGCCATGCGCCATAATATATCTTGCGACCAGCTCCCTTATAGCCATAGCCCAGCGGTACTTCGGCTTGCGTGAACTTTTTAAACCAAGATAATGGTTTACTGCGCGCAAATTTATTTGGAAGCTGCTGGTTTACATCCGTGTCATACGGGTTTGCTTTGGAAACAATCGTGCGCGGCAAGGAAATATGATTATGCCCCTTTTCAACAAGCTCGCCCATCAATGCCAATGCCGCCATCAATGGCGGACCCGGCTGGCAAATCGGAATAACATGCACACCCACATCGCGGAAGAAATTGGTAAAGCGCGCAAGGCCGGAAATGTATTCGTTCAATCCAAAACGTCCTGCGGTTAACGGAATATCCATGGCATCACGGCAATAGACCACATATACATCCCTGCCTTGCTCCATATAACCTTGAACGGTCTTATCGATGTATTCAGGCGGATGACCGGAATTGGGCGCAATCAGCATCACCGGGTCACCTTCGGTTTTGATTTGTTCACCGGTTTCCTTGTTAAAGGCGACAAAATGTTTCATACCCATAAAGGCATTGTAATCATACCCATTATGGGAAAATTCATCGGACATCACATCGCGTTCTTCAACGCGAACCGGAACATCCTTAATTGTAACATTATTTAATTCCCAATCGGGCTTATCAATACGCGGGTCGCTCATCAGTTCGGCAACGGCAGCGGAAGCGCATATTTCGCTTAGCGCCATCGTGAACAAGTTTTTTACGCCCATTTTGGCAAGCATCTCGCGCCAGAACTCGGTCGATTGACGCATAAAGCCGGAGCTTGCGTGAACCAACGGCGCTGCAGTGTGACGGATATGCTCGATAATCGGAACGAAATCTTTAGCCCTGATAACCGGATCACTGTTTTCTGGAAGAATGGTTTTGGCGTAGTCAATCAGCGACGGATGGGGGATTAAAAACATCTATTCAAAATCCTTACAACATACAGATGTGAAAAAATAAGGCCGAACGCGCGTTTTGGTATTTATTGGCCGATGACTGATTGGAAAATGATTTGACAAATTTTGCCGCCCAAACTGACCAAAAAAAACAGTTAGTAAGCGTATCTGTCGATTCGGCGAGGTGTCTATGCTTCTTGTGTGCAGTGCACACGCCAATCCAGCGCCTGTGGGTAAACTGACCTAACTAGAACGGCACGAAGTAGAAAAAGCGGTTGCGGTACTGGGGGTCCGAGAAGAACTCGATGGAATGCATGGTTGCTTTAACTTTCCACAGCCGGTCATTGGCGCCTTGCTGGGTTGAAAAGACAGATGGGCCAATATACTCGGCATCAGTAATATCAATGTTAAACCGCACATAGGCCAGACGGTTCACATTCCCTGCCTGTTCGAACTTCTGGCGCAAATCCTTGGCCTGTTCTTCGCTTAAACGCAGGCCGGGCAAGGTCACAGGGTTGTTGGTAATCACCTGAAAGCGCGATGGCAGCAGGATATTATTGGGCTTGGTGCATACTTCCTCATGCGGGCGCGCATCGGTCAGAAAGGTATTCACCTTCTGCATCGGCGTTTGCTCGGAGAACAGATAATATTTTGAATCACTATCATAGCGCGAGAACATGATTTTGCTGCGCACGCCAAGACGGGTGGGGAATTTGCCCGAGCGTGGCGCGAGCCATTTCTTCATCGCTTCACGCGCCTGGTTCCAGCGGAATTCATCGTTAAAACTGCCCTTCACCACATCACAATGCGCAACCATGCTGTACGCATCGAGAAAATCCGTATTATCGGGTTTGAACTTGCCGATCCTGATCATCGCATGCAGCACATTTACATAATTCAAATCAAGGTAGCTGCGCACGGGCGGATTGGCAAACGCAGCAACCGGCAGGGCCAGCATTAGAAAAAACGCGATGATGTTCAGCATTTTTTTCATCAGGTTTTCGCTTCTAGATATTCTTTCGCAGCATCTGCAATTCGAAGGGTCAATGTCGGTAATGCAAGTGTGGACAAATCCTTCCATTTCATCCAGCGATATTCGCCACTATTTATATTATCCGCAGAAAATGCGGCAGCGCTATGGCCTATTCGCAACGCTGTTTCCAGTTTAAAATGTGAAAACACATGCGATACGGCTTTTTTGCCTATTTGCCAGCGCACCTTTACGGGCGCATGGCGCTTTAATGCCGCCGCGCTGGGTTTGGTTGCATCCCATGGCGTTGAAGGAAATTCCCATAACCCACCCAGCATCCCTGTTTCATCGCGCTTGCGCAGCAATACCTCGCCCTTTTTATTGACCGCAATAAAGGCGGTTGCATATTTCTGCGGTGTCTTTTGTTTGGCCGCTTTGCGCGGATAGTGTTGCGCCATGTTTTTTGCAAACGCCGCACAATTTTTCTTCCACGGACATTTCATGCAGTGCGGATTTTTTGGTGTGCAAATCATCGCACCCAGCTCCATCACGGCCTGCGCATAATCGCCAAAACGCGTTTCGGGCAAACATTGCGTTGCCAATGCATGCAATTTCTTTTTTGCGGCTGGCAATTTTTCTTCCACCGCAAATACCCGTGCCATCACACGCTCCACATTGCCATCCATCACTACCGCTTTTTTATCAAACGCAATCGCGGCAATCGCGGCGGCAGTATATGGGCCAATCCCGGGCAGCGTACGCAAGATTTCTTCATCCTGTGGGATTTTTCCCGCATGACGCGCCACCACCGCCTTTGCGCATTCGTGCAGGAATTTGGCGCGGCGGTAATAGCCAAGTCCAGACCATGCGTGACGCACATCCTCCAATGAAGCGTCAGCTAATGCCATCAGCGTCGGCCAGCGTTTGGTGAAGGCGTGGAAATACGGAATAACCGTTGCGACCTGCGTTTGCTGTAACATGAATTCCGATAATAATTCATGGTAAGGGTTTGGGCGCTTTCCGCCCTTTACCCTCCACGGCATATCGCGGGCATGTGCATCATACCAGCGCAGCAGCGCAGTGGGCGATGGCGGCTTAAGACCTGTTCTACGAATCATTGTTTAAGTATATCTGGATTAGAATTTATGCAAAATCTCGCTGTGGCTAAGGATTTTTGTTGTTTTCGAGAACCGGAGCGGAGTGTACATTTAAGTACATGAGCACCGGAAGCGTAGAAAGCGGCAAAAAGCCAACGCCACAGTTAGAGATTTTCTGATGGCAAAACATATCCAACAGCTGCTGAATAATCTGGCGGGCAAAGTCCTTGGCCCTGAATGGCGTGTGCTGCGCTTGTTGATGGAACATTGGAAAAGCATTGTCGGTGATGATATGGCGGAACATGCCTGCCCGGTTGGCGTCACACTAATGCCGAATGCCGCAGGCAGTGAAGGAACAGAAACTGCAAAATTATTCGTACGTATTCCGGGCGCGCTGGCCCCGCAATTTCAAATGATGCACGGCGTAATGCTGGAGCGTATCAATCAGCTGGTGGGGTATAATTTCATCACCAAAATTATCTTTGAACATAAGGTGTAGCCGGGCAAAATGGGCTTTTTTTAAGAATGGCGACCGCCATTCCGTGAGCTTATGTGAACGAAGCCCTATGAATAATATGAGCGGCGTCTAAGTAATACGTGCCTTGCTCTTGCCACAGTATTACGATTATATAATTCCATATTTCTCCACCTAAAAGGATATGAAATGCGCCATCGCTTCTTTGCCCTTCTGCCCCTTTCTATCTTCGTGCTTTCCATCCTCGCTTTATCGCCTGCCTTTGCTGAGGAGGCTGCAAAAGCATCAGAAAAAGCCGCAGCAAAAACTCCTGAAATTGAAACCATGAAGCAGGATGTGGCAAAAAAAGAAACCACCGATCACGTCGTTAAAACCGGTGACATTTTAACCGAACACGTTATGGGGAATGCGTCAGCACCCGTGACCATTATCGAATACGCATCGCTCAACTGCTCGCATTGCGCACATTTCCATAAGGATATTTTGCCGGAAGTGGTCAAAAAATATATCTCCACCGGCAAGGTCAAGCTTATCTACCGTGACTTCCCACTGAATGCCATGGCATTGAAAGCCGCGCAGCTTTCGCAATGCATGCCGGAAGACCGTTATTTCCCGTTCGTGAAAACCCTGTTTGAAAATCAGGACGCTTGGAATAGTGCGGCAGACCCCGAAGCAACCCTTACCCAATATGCCAAACTGGCGGGCCTGCCAGGGGAACGCATTACCAAATGTCTAGCTGATAAAAACCTGCAAGATGCTTTGGTCAAACGCCGCATGCAGGCTGAAAACCAGTTCAAGATTAATGCCACGCCAAGCTTTGTGATTAACTACGGCGCGGAAACCATCAGCGGCATCGGCACCTTCGAAGATTTCGACAAGGCGATTGCCAAATATGTGAAGTAATCTTCACCGCGCATAATAAAAAACACACATAAAAAATCCCCGTCAGTTTCCTGACGGGGATTAATTTTTTATAGCTCAACCAGTAATTAAACTACCGTTGGGCCAGCTGGACGGCGTGCCGCTGCGCTTGGCGTACCGGTCGTTGCACTCGCATCTGCCACAATAATCTTACCATCATTGGTGCGCTGGGTAAGGCCAGGTATCAATGAATTTGCAGGCGCTGCAGCATCATGCACTGTATTAAACACTTGATTCAGTGAAGCAAGCGCAGTTCCAGTTGGTACTTGTGAGCCAGTCAATGCAGGACCGTCTGGAACATAGGTGTTATTCACAAGTTTCCCTTTAAAATATTGAGTAGATGCCTCATCGGTCAAGCCCGGGGGGGTGCCAGGAGTTACGCCTCTACGCGCCAACAAAATGCTACCATCTGGCTGGGTTACGCCAACTTGCATAACCGAAGTGCTATTCGGGAAAGGAGAGCGATTGGTATTATTCGTAGTATTGATATTGTTTAACGCCTGAACGTCCGTGGTTATGCCCGGAATTGGCTTACCAAAAGGGCCTGTTCCCGGAGTTGGTCCGGTGGTCAGCGTGACACGGCCACGGTTACCAAGCAATAAACCGCCATTTTCTAGGCGGGCATCGGGGATACCAAATGCAGTTTGAAGACGTTGTCCCCAAGCTGTTTGAGCTGCCTTGCGTTCTTCTACGCGTGCTGGATCTTCACCTGGTGCTGATTCTAATTTAATTGTAAATGGCATACTATACTCTCCTCTTGTTGTTGTGATGACGTTGCTTACTTCATTTCAATTTCTATGCTGATGGTGGCACCGGCCCGACAATTCTATTGTCTACTACCTTTGGTTGGCTGCTTGCTGGAAGCTCGGTGGTGCCCACCTCTCCAGAAAGAATTGGCCTTACTATGTTATTGGGTGCTGCTGATACCGTTGCTGATGGCGTTGCGGTTGCCGTAGGGACATGAGGCATCATGGGCATATGGCCATTATGGGCTGTCATAAATCGTGCCATGGCTGCTCTCGACAATGCGCCGAAGTTGCCATCGATTTCGCCTGTATAACCTGCATACGTTTTAAGTATGCGCTGCATCGCTTTCGCGGCTTCGATGGATTCGGGTGATACTTTAACGGCCATGGTCTCTCTCCTTAATGTTCCAACCTGATGAATGCTCTAGCTTGATGGTGGTACTGGTCCTGTTATCAAATTACTTGCGCGTGTTGGTGTCACAGGTAATTCGGTAGTGCCAACTTCACCCGTATATCCAACCGCAGCCGGATGTGGGCTTACCGTTGGCGCAGCGGTTGGCGCTTCAGATGGTGCAGCAGTTGGCGCAGCTGTCGGTGCAGCGGTTGGCGCGGCAGTTGGTGCGGCAGTTGGCGCTGGCGCTACCCCTGTGCCGGGAATAAAGCCATTTGGTGTATCGGGCAGCGCGTTGACACCGGTGCTAAGATCGTTCATTGCACCGCTAGCTCTGGCCTGTTCCATGAATTGTTGGCCTTGAGGCGTATCCAGAAACTGGCTAAGGCGCTGCATGCGCTGCAAACGGGTTTCACCTGGATTAGCGGGATCTGGCGGGAATGACTTATCAATCAGCTCTTGAACGCCTCTCGTTGCGGGGCCAACAATGCCATCCGGATTCAACTGGCGGGCATTCGGGCCATATAACTTTTTCATGACCTCGTTCATCGCATTTTGTTCGGCTTGTGCCTCTGGGCTAAACGGTCTGCCACGCGGCGTACGGCCAGCGCGAGGGCCACTATGATTTGGATATCTACGACGACGCATTAGTGTTCCTACGTAATTGCCTAAAATTCCTTGTGTGTAACGTGATTATCAGCGCAAGCCCTTAAAATATATTTAATGGGCAAAAGTTCATTTTGTATCGGTGGTTAGCAGGTTAATGAACATGGTTAATAACTGGTGAAAATATTTTTTTGCTGTTTGTTATTGATTCTATTGAGTTATTTGCATGTATCACAAAGTGCAAAAATGATACGTGGTTAAAAAATGAGGATTTTATTGGGGATTTGACTATTCATTCCAGCACACCAATAGATAATTTTTTAAACGCATACGTTATGTCGTATGGCGGTGCATCACGAATGGCGCGGGGGTAGAAGTTGGTGTTTGGTCACTGCGCTGATGGACAGGACGCGGGGTTGCCTGCGCATTAATGCGCCATCCTTCTTGATGCTGCTGCATGGCAATATTTGTTTGCAGATTACTGAAACGCAACATATCCGCTTCCAGGCTCGGAGAATATGCCTGGGTTGTGGCATAGTTGTATGTATCATGCGAACGCGCTAGCTGTATGCCAATCCGGGCAGAGGCACGTTCAATAGCAGGCCAGCGGCTCCGATTGTTTTCTTCTGAGATATGGAAATCTGCAAAGTTGCGGCGGTTCAACAATCCGCTGTTCATCGCTTGCTCAACACCTTGCAGATTCTCGACTTCCAGATTCTTCATCATCAAGCGCAAGGATCCATCCCACTTTGCTGTTTCACGGTAAAGATCAATTAATCCGCTGGTTTTCATCGCAGTATCGGCATCACGTGGCGCTCTGATACGGGCATCGCGTTCCAGATTATCCAGTTCGTAGGATTCGAACCCTAATTGCTTAATAACCTTAAGCTGTTCTTGGGCTGCTTTTTTCCAACCCCAATCATTCCATTCATTCATCCAGTTACTTCTGCTGGTATCAATGCCTACCAGACCGGCGGATGTGCGCATATGCTCCATTTCCCCATCGGTGATCCTGCCTCCGGTTGGCCCGCCTGGCCCGCCCAGATACGCATGCAACCGAACCCCCAGCCGCCTTGCTTCGTTATAGGCTTCGAGCATGGCGCTATTTCTTGCGAGTTCGGTCTGTGCCAAAGCCTGCTCATGCGTATAAACGCCGCGCAAGCGTGAATCGAATTTGGTTTTTCCCATATCAAACCCGATGACAATGTTATTACCATGCAGCCGCACCAATTCACGGATGCGCGCGGCGCTTATTCCGTTGCGGTGTGCTTCAACCTTCTCGGATGGCGAAGCAAATTCGAAAAAACGCGGCGCTGGCCGCAACGGCGGCAATAGCGAAGCAGCGGGCAATGCGGTTGGTGTTGGCGGATAAACCATGCCGTATCCAAAATTCATAAAATATCTGGCATTTTATCTAATTTAGGTTAGCAAGGTATGAAGAAGCCTATTAAAAGCGCGGAAATACAGGCTTTTTAGCCTTGCTTGGGGTCTTCCCAATCGGTTGGCGGGCCCATAACCTTAATGGCTGTGCCAAACAGATGGGTTTCGTAAACCGGCACATCGGCATAATTGCGGCGGTTGGTTGTATAACGCACAATCTGGTATTGCGCGTGAATAACAGCATCCGCGCCAGTTGAAAATGCTAATTCCTGCATCATGCGTGTGGCTTGCTGGGATGATGCTGTTGGGTCATACGGCTGACCGGGCTCGGCCGTGTAATGCGAAAAGACGCGCAACGTATCAAGAATTGCATAACGGTATTTTACATCGCCCGTAATGACACGGATAGTGGCGATCTTGCGTTCGCGCTCTTCCTTCAGCCGCGCATTGATGCTCTCCTGCTGTTGCTTGGCGCGGTCCTTACGTTCCTGCTCTTCACGCGCTTTGGCACGTTCTTCATTCACTTTGCGCAGATTTTCTTTAATGGAATCAAACATGGCTTTATCGGGATTTCGGGGCCGAGCGGCAAGGTTAAGCCAAAGCTCGATAAAAAAGGATTAAATTTTTCCAAACCTATGATAAACCTAGCTTTTCTATAACCCATTTTTGCTTCCATTTCCATGCACCCGCTCTACCGCCACATCATTCATAACAATACTGTGAACTGGGATAATTACACCCCGCTAAGCATTTCAGGCAAAGATTTGGGGCGCGTGCACAGAAATATCGCCACCGAATTGCTCCATGCAAAATTGCTCGAACAGAAAGACCATACGCTTTTTATCGCCGATGAAAAAGCCGACCAAGATGGTCGCACGCAGCAACTTCGCACTATCTTGCATCATTTGATTGAAAAGAAATTTATTCCAAAGGAACGCTTCGAGCTTTACAGCGTTGCATCATCGTTCAAGGATGAACCGGTTGCCCTTGCTGACCGCGCGCTTATCCCATTCCTTGGCTTTGTCGCCTACGGCGTGCATTGCAATGGCTATGTCAAAAAAGATGGCACGATATCATTATGGGTTGGCAAACGCTCATCCGATCGCGGCACCGACCCCGGCAAGTTCGACCACATGATCGCAGGCGGCCAGCCCCATGGCCTTAGCGTGCAAGAAAATCTTGCCAAAGAAGCCCATGAAGAAGCCGGCGTTCCAGCCAAGCTGGCCGCGCTTGCCAAACCCGTTGGGTGCATCACCTATACGCGCGCACTGCCAAACAGCATTCGCCGGGATGCGTTATTTCTGTTTGATTTGAAATGCCCGAATGATTTCACACCGCATAATCAAGATGGCGAAGTGGAAAATTTCCGCCTGATGCCGGCCAGCGAAGTCCTGCATCTGATTACCACGACAGATGCATTTAAGTTCAATGTCAATTTGGTGCTGATTGATTTTTTTATCCGTCACGGAATTATAAAAAGTGACGAAGCGGGGTATTCCGAGCTATGCGCAGGCCTGCACTCCGCGCATAGTTAACCGCATAGCGGGCATTTTCACGCGTAAGCGCCGATACAACTTTGCTGGATAACGGGCGCTTGCCATTCTGCGGCAATAAAATCGATGTGCCTTCGCGTAAACGCGCCGCTTCCTGTTCTACAAATTGAGTAACATTAATCCGGCGCGGCACTTCATAATGATACAGCAATTGCATGTTGTCTTGCACATCCAGCAAATTCGGACCCGCTTTGGTATAGCGCATCTTCAGGAAACTGAACGTGGCTGGCTTTGGTTCCACATACTGGTTTGCGGCAAAATCATAAATCATCAGACGATACGGCGTGGTGGTCGGGTCTTCATAATAGACAACAAACTTCAAATGATTGGAATGAACGCCTTTTTCTACTTCCGGATATGTCAAAAAGTTATTCATATCGGCAAGTGTTTTTGCAGCAGACAATAAGCGCAAGCTATTGGTGGTATCCAATCCCATACGCTGCACATCCCGCGCCAGATCAAGATATGGTTCATATAATGTCCGCTCATAGCGCTGGGTGATCGGCACACCACTCGTCGCTGCATCCCAGATTTTCTTTACGTCCAGACAATCATAATGGCCCGATTGCGCGGTGATTAATAACCCGTCATCTTCTTTGGTATGTCTATAAAGCAGGAAAAACGATGCCAAAATAACACTAAGCTTATCGCTTTCAGGTGGCGGGGAAACCGGAATAGATGCTCCGGCATTGGTCGCAAGAAACTGAACGCCGCCATGCGTTTTGCGCGTATCAAGGCGCTTATCCATACAACGGAAACACATGCAGGTAATGGTTTGTACATTAGTCATGCTTAAAAATAAGTTCTAAATAAAATTAAAAATACAGTGCATCCGGCACCGCATGGTTGTGCCAGAGCAACACGAAGCCGTCAACGGAAATAGCCTGAAGTTAAGGATTTGAAAGGGAGATATGCCGATTAACTGCGCGCAACCCGGGCAATTTGCAACGCTGGTCTGATTTCCTGTGCATCTTGTTCATCACGGTCAACAACCATCGACTTAATGGCTTTTTCGTATCGGCGTTGTTTGTAAATCGCAGCCTTGTCTTCAACAAATGCAGCAACATTTACAGGTGCTTTTAACGCATACTGTTCAAGCAATTCAGGCTGTTCTAACAACTCTTTCAAGCGCGTTGTGGTTGAAACAAACACATTTTGCTTCACATCAAAAATATACAAACGGTGCGGTTCGGTCACCACATCTTCAAAATAGGCAACGATGCTCAACTCATTCTCATTCACCACCGCTTGAATATCATCATACGCAAATGCGTGATTGATATCCTGCAAGGTCTTGGCTTGTGTCAATAAACGAAGGCGTTCGGTTTCCTCAATCGTGTGGCTGCGCACCTGCTCGACAAGTGCCGCATAGGGTGCAAGGCGTGCCGCATCACGTTCGCTGCGTTCGGTTGCAGGCTTGTGCGCAGCATTCCAGATGCTCTGTACAGCTACGCAATCCTCATGGCCGGAAAATGCCGAGATAACGGTCTGGCCGCTTTCTTTTGCACGCTCTAAAATAATATGCAGGCTATCTTCCTGGGTGCATTGCTGGGCAGATGGCGCTGGAAACGATGCGCCAGCGGTTGACATTTTAAATACTTCAACACCGTGGGTTGCGTTGGAGTTAATGCGGCGGTCCATGCAATGGATACAAATACAAACTGCGGCAGGCTTACTGTTTTTTTGGGCGGCCAATGGGTTAACCGTCATACATCCTCAAAAGCAAATTTATTTTTCCCAAGTTTAACTGCACTTGGCGTTTTTTTAAAGCTGCGCGTAGAATCACTTAGTAGCTACGGCGCCAGCGCAATAAATAACGAATGAATTGAATGATATTGCTCATAAATGCAGTCCTCGTTTTATCCATTGACCCAATCGATGCACGGCAACCGAAATAGGCGTAGCCGGCACGGCAGTAGTAGAAATTTCGCCGCGAGCAAATTGTCTGACGATTTCTTGACCGGGCGAATCTGATCCGGCAAACCCTGTCACACGCTCGCGGTCCGAAGCGCTACGCCCGGGCGCCTTTCCAAATGGTCGTTGTGGTGCGTGCATGTATAAATCCCTTAAAAATGCTCTCCTCCAATTCTACTGTAAAAACGCGAAAGTAATTGGCCCCAACAAGCGCGTTAAGCACAAGTTTTAACCAGAAATACCAACAATTTTGGGATAAACAGGCCTAAGTTGCGTCAGAATGCGGCGAAAATGCTGTGTTGTGAGAACCGGAGCGCAGCGCACGTTAAGTACGTGAGCACCGGAAGCGCAACAACGCTGTCATTTGCAGCCCATTATCACGCAACTTACTTATTATCTTCGTATTTAAGGGCGGCAATAAATGCGCTTTGGGGGATTTCAACCTGCCCGAATTGGCGCATGCGCTTTTTGCCTTCTTTCTGCTTTTCGAGCAGTTTTTTCTTACGCGTAATATCGCCGCCATAGCATTTCGCGGTTACGTCTTTGCGCATGGCTGAAATATCTTCACGTGCAATAATCTTGCCGCCAATCGCTGCCTGCACCGCGATCTTGAACATCTGCTTTGGAATTAAATCTTTTAATCGCTCGCACAATGAACGCCCGCGTTTTTCTGCCGCGGTTTTATGAACAATCATAGCCAGCGCATCAACGGGTTCCTGGTTCACCAGAATGCTCATCTTCACCAGATCACCGGTTTCATAGCCATCCATAGCATAGTCAAAACTGGCATACCCACGGCTTACCGATTTCAAACGGTCATAAAAATCGAACACCACTTCATTAAGCGGCAACCGGTAAACCAGCATCGCGCGCGTTCCGGCATAGGTTAAATCCACCTGCACGCCGCGGCGGTCTTCGCATAATTTTAAAATGGAACCCAGATATTCATCCGGCACTAAAATCGTCGCCTTAATCCATGGTTCTTCAATGTGGTCAATGCGCATCACATCCGGCATATCAACCGGATTGTGAATTTCCATTAAACTGCCATCGGTCATGTGCAGCTTATAAACCACCGACGGCGCAGTCGTGATTAAATCAAGATTAAACTCCCGCTCCAAACGCTCTTGAATGATTTCCAGATGCAACAAGCCAAGGAAACCACAGCGGAAACCCAAGCCAAGTGCAGCGGATGTTTCGCCTTCAAAGTGGAAACTAGAATCATTGAGCACCAACTTCCCCAGTGAATCGCGCAGCGTTTCGAACTCCGCTGCATCGGACGGAAATAATCCGCAGAACACCACTGGAACCGATGGTTTGAACCCTGGCAACGCTTCTGTTGCTTGACGTCGCTCTTCGGTAATCGTATCGCCAACCTTGGTATCGGTAATGGTTTTAATACCTGCCGTGATGTAACCCATTTCACCCGGCAACAACGATGGAACTGGGATTTTTTTTGGTGTGAAATAACCAACACGTTCTACTTGATGTGTTGCACCAGCGGCCATGAAGCGCACCTTCATATCTTCCTTCAGCTCGCCTTCAAAAATGCGCACCAGAATAACCACGCCAAGATATGCGTCATACCAGCTATCCACCAGTAATGCCTTTAATGGCGCATCTTTATCGCCTTTGGGCGGAGGCAAGCGGTGCACTACCGCTTCTAATACATCCTGAATATTCAGCCCTGTTTTTGCCGAAACGCACACGGCATCACTGGCATCCAGCCCGATCACATCTTCAATCTGTGTCTTTACGCGGTCGATATCGGCGGCGGGCAAATCCACCTTGTTCAACACAGGAATAATTTCGTGATTATTGTTAATCGCCTGATACACATTGGCCAGCGTTTGCGCTTCAACGCCCTGACTTGCATCAACCACCAGAATACTGCCCTCGCATGCCGCCAGACTGCGGCTAACTTCATAGGCAAAATCCACATGGCCTGGTGTATCCATCAGATTCAACTGATACATCTCGCCATTCAATGCTTTATAATTCAATCGAACGGTTTGCGCTTTAATCGTAATACCGCGTTCACGCTCGATATCCATGCTATCCAGCATCTGTTCTTTCATATCGCGCTTTTCAATACCGCCGCAAAATTCAATCAGCCGGTCAGCAAGCGTCGATTTACCGTGGTCAATATGCGCGATGATTGCAAAATTTCGAATATGGGATAATGGAACGGACATTGATGTATAAGCTCGTGGCAGCGTTTTAGGTGGCGCTATTGATAGCGCATAAAGGCTTTAAACAAAACCGAATTATTATCTGCTTTTTTGGGCTTTTTTGGATGGTTTTATCGCTAACACAGCGCAGCTCATGGGCTTTAACACAAGGCTGTTTTTCTGATGCAACGCGCCAATACTGGCTTCATAAACCATCTCCGCATGCGGGGGAACTTTATAGTTCGCCGATGAAGACCCAAGGTTAAATACAAAATGCAGGCGCTGTTTCTTATCGAACCGTTCGAAAGCAATCATGCTACCCTTCGTTTTGATGGGCTTAAAGCCATGCCCTTGTAACGCGGGTTGTGTCTTGCGCCACGCAATAGCACGGCGTGTAAAATGCAAATGACTTTCTTTGCTGCGCTCCTGAATATCCACCGCCAGCATTTTGTGCGTTTCACTGATTGGCAACCACGTGCTGCGCGATGTGCTGAATCCTGCACCAGACGCATACCCGTTCCATGGCATGGGCGTTCTACATCCATCGCGTCCTTTGAATTTCGGATAAAACGCGAGCCCAAACGGATCAACCATTTTTTCATACGGTACATCGGCTTCCGGCAGGCCCAATTCTTCGCCCTGATACATGCAATAGGAACCCGGCAGCGAAAGACCAAACATCACTGCAACGCGCGATGCATGACCACTGCCCCACCGTGATGCAACCCGCATCACATCATGGTTTGATAATGCATAACAAAACTCCGTATCGGATGGTTTGGTTTCTTCAGCCAGCGCGACAGTTTTTGCAAATGATGTGGCATCGGGCACGTTCTTGAGCAGACCAAAGGTGTAACTCATATGCAAGCGATGACGCTGCGTATAAAGCGCGGCGCGCGCAAGCGGGTTCTCGCCGCCCACTTCGCCTAGCAATACTGCCCCGTATCGGTTGGCAAGCTTACGAAGCTCTTCAAGAAACGGTAGCGTTTCAGCATGCCCTTCGCTGTGCAGGCGAATTTGCCGCGCCTGCGGAATGTCTTTTGGAACATCCGGCGCAACCGGCATGTTTTTGGGCCGCGCAGGATTATTGCGCAACTTCGGATCGGCAAAACCGGTATGAATAGCATCAAGCCGGAAGCCATCCACGCCCATTTCCAGCCAGAACTTCCCGATACTCATAATCATTTTACGCAAAGCAGGATTGCGCAAATTGAACGTCGGCTGGCTTTCAAGAAACTGGTGAAAATAATATTGCTGGCGCGTTGTATCCCACGCCCATGCACCACCACCAAAATAGGAAAGCCAGTTATTGGGCGGTGTGCCATCCGGTTTTGCATCGGCCCAGATAAACCAATCAGCTTTGGGGTTTTTTAGACTGCTGCAGCTCTCCACAAACCATGGGTGTGCATCGCTGCAATGGCACCATACCTGATCCATCAGCACCTTCAGCTTGTTCTTATGTGCTTCGGCCAACAGCTTTTTAAAATCATTCAGTGTGCCAAAGCGCGGATCCACATCGCAGTAATCGCTGACATCATATCCGAAATCTTTTTGCGGCGATTTGACAAATGGCGAAATCCAAATCGCATCTACGCCCAAGCGCACAATATAGGAAAGTTTTTCCAGAATACCGCGCAAATCGCCAACACCATCGGCGTTGCTGTCTTTAAACGAACGGGGATAGATTTGATAAATAAGCATTGCGATTAGCTTAATCTACTCGCACAGCTTCGCAAGAAATATATTACGCCGAGGTGTGCGGCGGCGTATGCCGCTGCATGGCCCATGCCGTTGTGGTGGTGGTTGTCGTCACTACGGCTGGCGGGCGCGCCGTATTGGCAATCAATGTTTGTACCTGCTGCGCGACAAGGGTTCTCAATTGCTGATTACCTCTATCTGTAAAATGATAGCCATCAGCCGATTGAACAACGCCCCGATCACGCGTTGCAACGGTTTGGATAGGTGGACGATCCGGATGCGCGGCATTATATTCACGAATGGTTTGGGTAATAATATCACCCACGCGCTGAAGTCCTGCATCGGTTGCTCGGGACCGTTCATGATGAGCCGGTAATATCCAGTTATTGATGCGCACACCTTGCCTATCAGCTGCTGCTAAGAATTTAAGAACTTGCTGTCTGTTTTGTTCGGCCGTATAAGGTGCATTATTCGTACCTAAATACACATCGGCCACGCTGCCACGCGGCACTCTAGCAAACTGATTGGCGGCCACACCAATACTCCTCCCGCCCTCTGCAACATTTCTAACGCCTGGATATTGCGGGCCCACTCCCACACCAATACTGTCGCCCATAATCACATTGGTTTGCTGGTTGGGAATAACCGGCGCGCGGTTATTCACCCATGGCACCATCGGCGTTGTGCTGGGTGCATGTCTTAGCTCTGGCCTCATGTCACTAAGCGGCGCCGTCATCTGCGGCGAATAAGAAGGTGTTGCGCTTGGTATCGCGCTTGGTGTTGGAAGCGGTATTGCACTGGGTGTTGGCTGCTGGTCTCCGTTATGGCGATGCATAACCCAGCCTTGTGGCTGCGTGTGTTGCTGGACTTGTGGCAATGGGTGTTGCTGCGGTGCTGGCGGGCGAAATGCATTGCCGATTGCACTGCCGATTGATGTGAACACATTGTTAATGCCGCGCCCGATTTCTGCAAGCGCATCACGAAATCCTTTCAGAAAACTATTTACAGATACCGTGCGCTGCCCGTGTTCCGAACCCGGCAGTGATGCCCATTCCTGACGGCATAAATGCGCAGCACGTTGAATATCGCCGCGCATAACAGCCTGCAATGCACCGCGTTCTGCAATCAGCGATACCGCTGCAATATCTTGCGTGTGGGGTTTGAAATCATTATACCCATAGGTACGCGCAATACGGTCCCATGTCGTGCTGATAAACTGATAACGGCCCGCTGCGTTTGAACGCAGCCGCGGATTCAACTGCACCATTCTGCGCGGATGTTCGGCATAGCCGTTATTGAACTGGCTGTGCCCCACAACAATATTATATCCGTCGTCACCGCGCCGATAGGTTCCTTCGGCTTTGGCAATTGCATCAAGAAACGCGCGCACATTGGGATGTTGCAATGCGGCTTCGTATTCCGAGTACCGTGGTGAACGTGGATAGTTTGTCATTCCCATGCCCGTAACTTATGCGCGCGGTGGATGCGGTTCATCCGGCTGTCTATGCCTGTGCATTACAAATGCAGGCGCGGGATGCAGATGTGGGCCAGCTGTTATAGGCCGTTTCATCGGCACAACCTGTCCCAACGGACGTTGTTCGGGGGAACGTATCGGCACACCGTATTGGGTATAGGAAACTTGCTCACGGTGTTCTTGGGTTCCCATATCAGCGCTGGTATGGCGCTGCATGCGCCACACGCTGGTTGTAGTGGTCACGTGAGGAGGCGCTTCAGGACGGCGCGCGTCAGGGTGATGCGCATCCGGATGCGGCGGGTCTGGCTGTCTTCCACCAAATACATAGTTGAATGCACCAACTGCCGCATCACGCACCACAGTAAATGCACGCTGGATGGCATCGCCCACCTCGCGGAAAAAACCCATGGCGGTGCGGTGTCTTTTATTCGTTTCCCCAAAACGGTTATCATAACGCTCGAAGCGATGCATCGCTTCTACGGCCTGCGCCAGATTTGTTGCACGCCGCAGCATATTTCCGGGAACGACTTCAATATTCCATCTTGGCCCGGGCACGTTGGAATTATCACGCCGCGCGATGCCCATTTCATGCATGGCATAATCGACATGCGCGGTGACCTCATCTTGATGCGGGCGCGCGGCAACAAAACGATCAAGCCCGTGCTTGCGTTCCTCACGCCACTGGAACAAGCCATAGGCTTCACGGCCTCTGCCCAAATTTCTATCGCCAACAACGCCCAATCGGAATGTGGATTCATGCTGAATGGCGGCCATGACCGCTTGGATCTGATGCTGCTGAAAATTATAAGCCGTCGTAAGGTGTTCCAGCACACGCCGGCGATTTGCAGCGGGGTCGTTTCGTTGATCACTATGATGTCTGGCAGCGACCATTATTCGCCCTTTAAATAAAAGCTTATCTATTTATACTTACTTTAATTTCTTATCATTAAAACTTGGTGAAATAAGCGTTAACGCACGCGGTGTTTGCTGCAATCTTGATAAGGAATTACAACGCATTATTCACACGCGCCAAATTGAGTTATTTCTTTATATGGTTAATGAGCGCGTTTTATACGGTCGGCCGTGTCGGGCGGTGTGGTTCAGGGCGAGGTTCAGGCAAAGTGGTTGTCGTATGACGGTGCATCACCCATGCGGTGTGCGTGACGCTTTGCGGTGTCATTATCCTGCGTTCTGGTGGTTGCTGTGGCACATAACTCGGATGATGCGGCGGCGCTGGTGCGTGTGGATGCACGGCGGGGGGCGGCGGCGAAAACATATCCGAAATCCTATTCATGACCCAGCGTCCCGCATTCACAACACCCGTTGCAACAGTTGCAATCGTGTTGCCAATCACGCTCGCCACATCGCCGATAAAACGTCCAACCCCGCGAATAAGACTAGCAAAACGGTTATTCCACCAACCGGAATCTGGAGTTTCAACGCCGAAGCGTTCTCCGCGTGAACGGAAGGTTTCCCTACCCACGCCGACATTTTCAGACGCATTACCGGTTGCGCCCAAGCTTAAATTAGTTCCGTTTCTCATAACCTTGGTAATCATCTCGATGAAAGCAGGATTATTTGAATAACCAGGATCAGGCTGGTGCCGCGGCCAATAGTTGTAATTGCCATGATTACGTAATTCATAATTCAGTGTATGGTTGCGCGCGGCGCTACGATTAAAAACAGTTTCAGCCCACGCCATTTGTGCGTCGGTGCCTTGAGCGCCCACTTCTTTCTGCATGCGTCCTGCAAACGCAAACATGACAGGGGTTGGCCTTCCATGCGCATCAAACAATTCACGCTCGAACTGTCTGCGATCAATAATTGCATGTGGATTAGATCGTGGATCTCGATTAGCAGGATGACGTGCCATTACATCACCACGTAGGGACGCGCGCCATGCTCTGCAATACCGTGTGGCATTGCAGGGATCGCGTGTGCGGCAAGGTTGTTGACCTGCGCAGGCATCCCTATCCCTTTAAAAAGTACTTTTTACTGGGCTTATTATAGGTTTTTCAGCTTAAAATGTGGTGAAGGAGAGATTAACTACGCTTCATTCTCGTCGCAGGTTTCCTGCGTTTCTTGAAGCAGTATGGTTAATTTTTCTGCCTAAATTATAGCTTATGCGTTTTCCAGCGCCTTAAGCACCGCATCACCCATGGCCTGTGTGCCAACCGGTTTTACACCGACGGCCGCAATATCAACCGTGCGAATATTCTGCTCCAGCACCTTGGCAACTGCGCGTTCCAGCGCAGCGCATTCATCAGGCATGCCAAGTGAATATTTAAGCGCCATGGCAAAACTGAGAATAGTTGCAAGCGGGTTCGCCTTATCTTGTCCTGCAATATCCGGCGCGCTGCCATGAATGGGTTCATATAGCGAGTTCTGTTTGCCATGCTTATCAGGCGCGCCAAGACTTGCCGATGGCAACATGCCAAGTGAACCTGTCAGCATCGATGCTTCATCAGATAGAATATCACCAAACAAATTATCTGTCACAATTACATCAAAGCTTTTCGGGTTACGCAGCAACACCATTGCTACCGCATCGGCATACATATGCGTTAATTCCACATCCTTAAATTCCGTTTCATGCAGCTTGGTGACTTCTTCGCGCCATAAACGGCCGCTTTCCATCACATTGGCTTTTTCCGATGAGCATACTTTGTTGCCGCGTTTACGCGCCAATTCAAACGCCACACGCGCCACACGCTGAATTTCGGGCGTTGTATAAACCTGCGTGTTCACACCTTTACGCACGCCATTACCCATATCGAAAATGCCGCGCGGCTCGCCAAAATAAACGCCGCCAGTCAATTCACGGACAATCATGATATCAAGGCCCTTCACAACTTCCGGCTTTAGCGTGCTGGCATCCAACAGCGCATCAAACACTATCGCTGGGCGAAGATTGGCAAATAAATCCAGCTCCTTGCGGAGCTTTAATAATGCCGCTTCGGGGCGCTGGGCATAATCCACCTTGTCCCATTTTGGTCCGCCCACCGCGCCCAACATGACCACATCTGCGGCCTTGGCTGCTGCCAGTGTCGTATCATGCAATGACGTTCCATATTTGTCATAAGCGGTACCGCCAACCACATCTTCGCTTACCTCAAACCGTGCGCCCTTGTTTTTGAAATAGGTGATAAGTTTTTTAACAGGTTCCATCACTTCATGGCCGATATTATCGCCGGGAAGCACGAGAATGTTGTAGGTCTTTGACATAATATTTCCTGTTTAAGTCCAGCTTTGGTTTGCTTTACGCTTTTCTTCAAACGCAGCAATGTCATCTTGATGTTGCAAAGTAATACCAACAGCATCAAGGCCTTTAAGCATGCGATCCTTACGCAGCGCATCGATAGTGAAGCTGAATTGCTTATTACCTGCCTTGACCGTCTGCGCCTCTAAATCCACAGTGATTTCGCGTCCCTGCTTTGCATCTTCCATCAACTGGTCAACCTGGTCTTGCGGTAATTGCACTGGCAAAATACCGTTTTGAAAACAGTTATTATGGAAAATATCGGCAAAGCTTGGCGCAATTACACAGCGAATGCCAAAATCTAAAAGCGCCCAAGGCGCATGTTCGCGGCTTGACCCGCAACCGAAGTTTTCGCCCGTCACCAGAATACTCGCCTTGCGGTAGGGCTCGCGGTTTAAAACGAAATCAGGAATTTCCTTGCCATCTGCCGCGAAACGCATTTCATCGAACAGGTTTTTTCCAAGCCCCGACCGCTTGATGGTCTTTAAAAATTGCTTTGGAATAATCATATCCGTGTCGATATTGATAATCGGCAACGGCGCTGCAATTCCGGTGAGTTTTGTAAAGGCCTGCATGGCGCTCCTAATTCAAAAACTTGTCTTTGGTCATCGACTCTTCTTCGCGGATATAGGCTTTAATAACCATCCATATCCCCAGTATTCCCGCCGTGATAATGAGCGTGAGCAAAACCTTGCCCATCACTGCCCAAGATAAAATATCAAACCACAAATCCAGAACAAAAATGCCGCCTGCAGTTGCAATGATGATGAACAGGATATTCAACAGTAAACGGCGTGTACGGTTTGCTTCACTGATTTGATTAGCGCGGTCTTCAATCATGCGATTTCCCTTTCCAAAACAACCAGAAATGCTTCACGGGAGAACAATAATAACTCGCGGCGCTTTTCACGTTCCATGGTGATAACGCGCCAGCCTTCTTTCGCATTACTGTTCAAAAATTCGCTGAACTTCACAGGGTTAACCTTGGATTCCCCCAGCAGCAACGAGCCTAATAACGGTTCGCGATATACTACGACTTTATATTCACGCATAGCCCATGTCCTTGCTAAAATTATGTCCTTGCTAAAATGGTGCGGGAAACCTGCTTGGTTTTACAGGGGAAGCCCCTCTGAATCCACCGTTTCTTTCATAGAAAAATGCAACATCCATTTCCGGAAACGCCACGATGCGGTCGCGGTTTTTAACCCGCAAGGTTGGCGCATCACGAAACTCCTGCGCATGCCACGCATCACGTACCAGATCTCCTTCGGGCACAGCTAAATGGCTAAGCCCCCTGCCATTTTCGACCACCATGTTGTGCCAGCCTTTTTCCCACTGCACCATTTCATCCACTTTGCCTGCAATCACCTGTGTGCCGATATCTTTGGGACTTAGATAAAAGGGTGTCATACCCAAACGCACGGTTTGCCATTTCGAACGCGGCAGATTTTTATTCACGCCCGTTTCCAAAAACGCGCGGATCGACGCAACGCCAAACGCGTGATGACTTGATGCGCGCCGCAAGATTAATCCGTTGCCTTTGTGGATATTCGATTTATGGCGCTCATTCAAATGCGGTGCATAAACCACAAAATGCGTCTTGGGCTGTGCATCGGTTGTAAATACAACCTTGTCGTAGCCGCCCATATCCTCCACATATACAACCAACCCTTTCACGGGGGGCGGCACGTTTAATTCCGCATAATTATCAGGGCGGCGCAAAGGTGCTGTTCGTTGTAACATCGTCAACCCATTCAAAAGCGTTATTTCACCAATTCGCGTACATCTGCCAACTTACCGGTAATCGCAGCCGCAGCAGCCATTTCGGGGCTAAGCAAATGCGTGCGGCCGCCGCGGCCTTGGCGACCTTCGAAATTGCGATTGGATGTGGATGCGCAGCGTTCGCCTGGTTGCAACTTGTCTTCATTCATCGCCAAACACATGGAACAACCGGGCTCACGCCAGTCAAATCCGGCATCCTTAAATAATTTATCCAACCCTTCTGCTTCGGCTTGTTCTTTCACCAAGCCCGAACCTGGAACCACCATTGCGTACACATGCTTTGCAACTTTACGTCCGCGAATAACTTGGCTTGCTGCACGAATATCCTCGATGCGTCCATTGGTGCATGAACCGATAAACACTTTATCGATTGCCACATCGGTCAATTTCGTTCCCGGCGTTAAACCCATATAATTGAGTGCGCGTTCAACGGAACCACGATGATTTTCATCAGCGATATCAGCTGGGTTCGGTACAGTGCCGGTAATCGGTAAAACATCTTGCGGGCTGGTTCCCCATGTGACTTGCGGAGCGATCTTCGAGCCATCCAACGTGAACACCTTGTCATATTGTGCGCCCGCATCACTGGGTAATGTGCGCCAATACGCAACTGCATCATCCCATGCTTTTCCTTGCGGAGCCATTGGGCGACCTTTCAAATACGCAAAGGTCGTTTCATCGGGCGCAACTAACCCGGCACGCGCGCCCGCTTCGATGCTCATGTTGCATACAGTCATGCGGCCTTCCATGCTCATTTCCTTGAACACATCGCCCACATATTCGATTACATAGCCTGTGCCGCCGGCCGTTCCCGTCACACCAATAATTGCCAGGATAATATCTTTGGGCGTTACGCCGAAACCGATTTTACCCGTCACTTCAATTTTCATATTTTTGGAAGGCTTCGCGAGCAACGTCTGGGTTGCAAGCACATGCTCCACTTCCGAAGTCCCAATACCGAACGCCAATGCGCCAAATGCGCCGTGGGTTGATGTATGGCTATCGCCGCATACAATGGTCATGCCGGGCTGCGTCAATCCCTGTTCGGGTCCAATAATGTGCACGATGCCTTGGCGCTTATCGGCCATATCGAAATATTGAATGCCGAATTCCTTGGTGTTCTCGGCGAGCGCCGCAACCTGAATGCGCGATTCTTCCTCTTTAATCCCTTTCAAGCGGTCAGCAGATGTTGGCACGTTGTGGTCGGCAACGGCAAGGGTTGCCGCAGGCTGGCGCACTTTGCGTCCGCTCATACGCAAGCCTTCAAATGCCTGCGGGCTGGTTACTTCATGCACCAAATGACGGTCGATATACAAAATCGCCGTGCCATCGGGCAAGGTTTTCACAACGTGATGTTCCCAGATTTTATCGTATAAGGTTTTAGCTTTGGTCATTTTATTCCACATAGTAACGGAGCGATTTTTTCCCATAAACGCATCTTCAATGCAAACGCCTTGCATAAAGTGCTTATGCTACTTGGATTAATTGAGGATTGTGTTTTTTAAGGCAGTTTCAAAGGGGAGGGAAACCCCCAGAAAGCGCGCGGCATCGCGCGAAACGCGCTGCGCATCACCGCTGGTAAGGAACAGATCTTGGCGCTTCTTTTCATGCTGTGCAAATTCCGGGTGCCGCTGCAAATAATCAATTAACCGGTCTGCGACTGCCGCGCCTTGTGATAAAATCTGCGTGGACTGCGGCAAATGTTTTCTAAACAAATGCTCCACAATCGGGAAATGGGTGCAGCCTAATAATGCGCGCTGCGGGGCAGCACCATTCGTTTTTTGCAAACATTCGCGCACCGCTTCACTCACTAATTGTTCCAATTCGTTTTCGCTTGCGCTGTTTTCAATCGCGCCTGCCAATTGCCGGCAGGTTTGCGCAATCACCTTGGCCTTGGGATTACGCTTGTGAATCTCAATTTCATAAACGCCGGATTCGATTGTGCGCTGCGTGCCAAATACCGCTAACGTCTCGCTCGCATCCTCATGCGTTGCTGTGGCAACTTCCACTGTTGGCACAATAATGCCAAGCACGCGCTTATCGCTGTGAATGCTATGCGGTAACCATTGCTGCTGTAATGTGCGCAACGCAACCGCAGTTGCCGTATTGCATGCCAAAACAACCAATCGGCAGCCCCCGTTCTCGTTAATGCCAAACAACATTTCAATCGCGGCCTTTGTGAGTTCAAGAATTTCCTGTGCTGGCTTCATGCCATATGGCGCGTTGGCATGATCTCCAAAATAGACAAAATTGCGCTGCGGCAATTCCTTGGCCAGCGCCTGATAGATGGTAAGCCCGCCATGGCCTGTATCAAATAAACCGATCATCACACTTATTCCAAAAAGGGCACCAATAAAAAAGGCCGCTAAAATCAGCGGCCTTTTTGAAATATGTTGTTTTAGAAAGTTTGGAAATTATTCCTGACCTTCTTGGCTGTCCATACCAAAGCCGGTGGTACGTTCAGCAATACGTGCGGATTTACCGCGACGATCACGCAGGTAATATAGCTTGGCGCGGCGAACTTCACCACGGCGCACCAACTTGATGGATTCAAGACGTGGGCTGTAAAGCGGGAATACACGTTCAACGCCTTCACCAAGGCTGATCTTGCGCACAGTGAATGATGAATTGAGGCCAGCATTTTTGCGTGCCACAACCAAACCTTCATACGCCTGAATACGTTCGCGGGTTCCTTCAATAACGCGCACATTCACGCGCACGGTATCGCCCGGCGCGAAATCGGGAATGGCATTTGCGTTTGCGCCGGTCAGCTTCTTGATCTGTGCGGCTTCAACTTTTTGTAACAAGTTCATTGGTAACTCCTAATATAGCATATTCCCGAAAAGTGGTTTCTGGTTTTCGGATAGCAATATGCGACTTAATAAGTGGCCTAATAACCACAAAAACAGGCATCTGTGCAATAGAAATACTGGGCCTAAATTACTATTTTTTTTGCCTAATATTACCGGTATTTAAGGCCTCATAGCGCTGCCAAAGGTCGGCGCGGCGCGCCTTGGTGAGGTCCTTGGCTTGGTTTAAGCGCCATTCCTTAACTTTTCCATGGTCCCCCGAAAGCAGTACATCCGGCACATCCATACCCTTCCAGCTCGCGGGTTTGGTGTAATGCGGATATTCCAGCAATCCTGCGGCAAAGCTTTCTTCATCGACCGTTTCCGCATTTCCCAACACGCCGGGCAATAAACGCACCACGCCTTCAATTAACGCCATCGCGGCAACTTCGCCGCCTGCCAACACAAAATCACCAAGGCTTACTTCTTCCAATCCCTGCGCATCGATCACACGCTGATCAATCCCTTCATACCTGCCGCATAACAAGCCGACATTCATTTCATTCGAAAGCTCATGCAACAGTGCCTGATCCAATTTTTTACCGCGCGGGCTCAAGTAAATTTTACGGGTACCCTCTGGCAAACTGCTTAGCGCAGCATCGAGCACATCAGGCTTCATCACCATGCCCGCGCCGCCACCATAGGGTGTATCATCCACCGTCTTATGCTTATCGGTAGCAAAGTCGCGGATCTGAATGGCTTGCAAATTCCAGATGCCGTTTTCCAGCGCCTTACCCGGCAAAGAGTATCCCAAAAGCCCGGGAAACATTTCCGGAAACAACGTGAGAATATGAACATTCCACAATGTTTTCATGGCGGATTTCATGGCGGGTTTCATTTTGCTTTTTTCTTGGTTGGCTTCTCTACCGCTTCTTTTTCAGATTTTGGTGGCTTTTCATCTGCAAGCCAGCCATGCGGTATCATGATGCGTATGCTGCGTTTCTTGATGTTCAAATCTCCCGCGTAGGGTTCCTTGAACGGCAGCATAAATTCCTTACCTTCCAGCGGTTGCAACACCAGAATATCACCCGCACCAAAATTATGAATATCGGTCAGCGTTGCAATCACCTTGCCTTTATCCGATACCGCCGAAAACCCTTTCAGATCTTCTACATAATAACGGCCATCTTTCAATTCCGGCAACTGGTCACGCGTCACATATAATTTTGGTTTGGTGCGAACCAACGCCTCTGCAGCATTGCGGTCTGCAATGCCCTTCACCTTGGCAATCAATGTATTTTTATGGGCGCCTTGATGTTCGCCAATAATTTTTAAATGATATTTATTCGAACCGCTCTCATCCTGAACAACTTTATAATCGCACAAGCCCAAGGGATCTTCGGTAAAGCTTTTGACCTTTACCTCCCCCTTGATGCCATGTGCGGCAATGAATTGCCCAACCAAGATGAGTTTCATTTTGCGTTATGCGCTATTACGCTGCGTTTTCTTCAGCTGGTTTTTCTTCAGCTTTTGCCTTTGCTTCAGCAGCAGCCTTGGCGCGTTCTTGTGCCTTTGCCTTTGGCGCAGACTTAATAGGCGCATGACGGTATTCAACCTTGGGGCCGATACCGGCTTTGTGCATGAAAATAGCCACGCGTTCCGATGGTTGCGCGCCCTTTGAAACCCAGTATTTAATGCGTTCAGCATTCAGTTGAACACGCTGCGGGTTATCTTGCGCCAGCATCGGGTTATAGCTGCCGACCTTTTCGATGTAACGCGCATCGCGTGCCTTGCGGCCATCTACGACAACGATGGAATAGAACGGACGCTTCTTTGCGCCGCCACGTGACATTCTGATTTTAACTGACATAGTTTTTTCCTTCTCTCTCTTGGTTGTACGCTTGGTTTTAATATACAGATTTCAATTCTCCCCCTTCGAATAAAAAGGGCCCAGAGAACTGAACGCTACTTATCGCTTCCCGAGCAAATGTTCCAATCCCCCCGCATTCATCTGGCGCATGAAATTTTTATTACCCATCTTTTTCATCTGTTTCATCATGTCGCGCATTTGCAAATATTGTTTAACCAGCTGATTGATCATCGCCACATCCGTGCCGCTACCTTTGGCAATACGGCGCTTGCGCGACGCGTTCAGCAAATCCGGATTTTGCCGTTCCTCTCTGGTCATGGAACTGATGATGGCTTCCTGCCGTTTGATTACGCGCTCATCAATCTTGGCTTCGCTCATCGCTTGCTTGATTTTACCAACGCCCGGCATCATGCCCATAATGCCTGAAAAACCGCCCATTTTGCGAATTTGGCGTAATTGATCCGCCAAATCGTCAAAATCGAACTGCCCTTTCTGCATTTTGGCAGCCATTTTTTCAGCGCTTGCCATATCGATTTCCGCGGCCGCTTTTTCAACCAGGCTGACCACATCGCCCATATCCAGAATACGGCCCGCGATACGGTCGGGGTGATAGACTTCAAATGCATCCAGCTTTTCGCCCGAACCAAAAAATTTGATTGGCTGGCCCGTAACAGCGCGCATCGATAATGCCGCGCCGCCGCGTGCATCCCCATCAAGGCGCGTCATGATGATGCCGGTGATATTCACGGCTGCATGGAATTTTTCCGCGACATTTAGCGCGTCTTGGCCTGTCATCGCATCAACCACCAGCAATATTTCGGCTGGCTTGGCGATTTCGCGTACCGCTTTCACCTCATCCATTAATTCTTCATCAATCGCGGTGCGGCCTGCGGTATCCAGAATGACAACGTCATAACCTTCACGTGCCGCAACTTCAATCGCGCGCTTGGTAATCGCGGTTGGCGCTTCGCCTGCAATAATCGGAAGGCTTCCCACATCAGCCATTTTAGCCAATATTGCCAGCTGTTCCTGCGCGGCGGGGCGGCGTGTATCCAGTGATGCCAGCATCACTTTTTTACGTTCCACTTCCTTCAACCGCTTGGCCAGTTTACCAGATGATGTGGTCTTACCCGAACCTTGCAAGCCTACCATCAAAACAGGCACAGGTGGGTTATGCGCCAAATTCAGCGGCGTGGCGGTTGCGCCCAATGTTTCAACCAAAACATCATGGACGATTTTTACAACCTGCTGGCCTGGCGTAACCGAAGCAATGACTTCCTGACCTACTGCGCGTTCACGCACACGCGCAATAAAATCCTTGGCAACCGTCAGCGCAACATCGGCCTCAAGCAGCGCAATGCGTATCTCTCTACAAGCGGCATCCACATCGCTTTCGGTCAAAGCACCGCGCCCGCGCAAGCGGTCGAAAATTCCGGTTAGTTTGCCAGTTAAGTTTTCAAACATTTAAACCTATACGCATACAACAAAACATAGCCTGTGCGCGAAACTCGCGGACAAGCTGAACACCTTAGTGTCGTTTATCTCTATACTTCGGAGATGTCAGGAAAATAGGGGTTTTAGTAGCATGGAGTCAAGCTAAACCCCGTCATCAAAGGTTTAACGCTTAGCTATGGTTCATTTGGCTAAAAAATGTAGCTGCATCAAAGCGTTCAACCACGGGACGCACCGCCTTTTTCTTATGTGGCTTGGCATCCGCCACCTTTACAGGGCGGTTAACTTTTGCATCCTGCCTTGGTTGCTGGATTTTTAGCAATTTGGTCGCTGGTGCGCTGACATGTTTGCGCGCAGCAACCGAAGCAAGTTGCAAAGCCTCCACCCTGGTTTGTGCAACAACCGCATCACCAAATTGCTGATAGAGCGGCGCCATGCGTTTACCGCACCGCTCATCCAGCTGCACCGTGCTTGGAACAGGAGGACATATTCGTTCGGCATCTTTAAATCGTGCAACCAATGGATGTTTTGCACCAAGTGTATGCGCTACATACGACGCGTTGATAAGGGGTGCCTGCACAAGCATCCGGGATGGCACCGCATAATGCACAGACATAACCGAACCGTCGAAAGCCGCGGCGCTCACTGCGGCAGTCGCTTCAAAAGGCTCAAATGTCACGGCTATATGATCCGGCTTTGGCTGCTTTAGTGTTGCCTGCCATTTGGCCAAATCAAATGCGGGGTCAATATGTTGGCGTACATAGCTTTCATAGCGCGCAGAGCGTAAAGCATGCGCCTGTTCTATACCCGCTTTTTCAACCTCAATCGACATATCAATGTCAGCGGCAAATTTCTGCGCAGTACGCGTACTTAGATGTGAAGATGCGTAATTATACGCAATCAAACCCGCAAAGAGGACAAATCCTGCAATCGATGTAGCACGCGCAGCTATATTTATGCTTCTACGCAGCGCTTGTTTTGCGCCACGGAAACTGAACAAGGCCGGCGGGATCATACGTACTTCAATATCTTCGGCGCGGGGATAGGCACAAAACGATGCGCCAGCAGCATAATTTATCATTAAACACTCGAACTTTTAAAACGAACTAAAAAATTCCGTGCGCAAGCTATACGAAGAAAGCCGAAAAAGAAAAACAAAAATTTGAATATTCGGGTTAACGCTTGAAACCACTATGGATGGCAGCGATTCCCAAGCTTAAATTGCGGTATGTAGCAGCGCTAAAGCCTGCGTTCTGCATCAACTTAACCAGCGCCTGCTGGTCGGGGAAGGCACGAATACTTTCGGCAAGGTATTGATACGCTGCGCGGTCACCTGCAATTTTTTCACCGGCCCACGGCAAAAAACCAAATGAATAACGGTCATATGCCTTTTGCAATAACGGTACGGGAATATGGCTGAATTCCAGACAATAAAAACGACCGCCCGGTTTCAATACCCGCAAAATATCGGCAAGCGCTTTGGAAAGCCGCGTCACATTCCGCAATCCAAATGCAATCGTCACAACATCAAATGAATTGTCATCAAATGGCAATGCTTCGGCATTGCCTTCCACCCAGTTAAACGTGCCATGCAACCCCCTATCCATCGCGCGTTGCTTGCCAACATTCAGCATCGCGGGGTTGATATCGCAAATCGTAATTTTACTGGTGGGCTGTGAATGACGGCTGCGCGCGCGCTGCATCAGGAACGCGATATCGCCCGTGCCACCCGCCAAATCCATAATCGCTTCATGGGCCTTTGGCTGGACGTCATTTACAAAGTCGCGCTTCCACAAACGGTGAATGCCGAGCGACATCACATCATTCATGATATCATATTTGGGAGCGACACTTTCGAACACTTCGCGCACCAGTTTTGTGCGCGTTTCCGGCGCGGTTTTCCGGTAGCCAAAACCGCTTTGGGTGGTTTCAGTTTGCCCGTCGTTTGACACCTTGTTTATCTTTGCTTTTTTGGCGCGATTAACCATTAACACTCTCATATTAGGTGAAAGTATTCTTAGCTGATAAGATACTTTCAGGATAGAGGGAAAAGCGGCTAATGAGCGATATTATGGTCTTAACTGGTCACGAAATTGAAAGCAGATTTATGTCTGCTATGCGTGGCGGAATTGACTGGGTTCATGACACAGCCGGGACCTTGCGAAACTGGTTTAGCCATGCCGCCGATGAATGCGGCGCAAGAGGCGGAAGTGAGCACGCACGTCTGATGACACCTCATCCGGCACATGCCCCTGAATTGCACAGCGCTGCACATCATGATGAAAAAGCCCATCAAAGCTTTGGTGGATGGCTTGATTGGCTTGCCAATAAAAACAAACAGCAAAGTTGGGCTGTTCGCATCAATGAAATCATGCGCAAGGCAGGGGCTGCCTTCAGCTATCACAATTTACCGCGTTTTTTCCCGAAGCGCCCATCTACAGAATCCATTCACGCCCGTCCATTCACCCATGGCGCGCGCCCAGAAGTATGATTTGTAATTAAGCGGCGTCTGCGGCTAAAATCGTCTTATGCCTGAACTCCCCGAAGTTGAAACCGTGATGCGCGGCCTTTCTGCCGTACTGATTGGCCGTTCCTTTACATCGATTGAACTACGCCGCAAGGATTTGCGTTTTCCATTACCAAAAAATATGGAACGCGTGCTGCGTGGGCAACCAATCACATCGCTCGCACGCCGCGCCAAATACATCCTCATCAACTTTGCCAATGAGCAATCGCTGATTGTGCATCTTGGCATGTCAGGGCGCATGGTGATTGATGATGGCAAATCAAATGTACAAAAACACGACCATGTGATTTTCCGAACCAATAAAAACCACAGTATTCGGTTCAATGACCCGCGGCGCTTTGGCATGATGGATATCGTCGCAACATCCAAAACCAATACCCATAAATTACTCAAACATCTGGGTCCTGAACCTTTGGATGCAGCATTTACGGGCGAAGCCCTGTTCGCCAAACTCAAACCCAAAAAGGTCGCGGTAAAGCTGGCAATTATGGATCAACGCGTTGTCGTCGGCGTTGGCAATATCTATGCCTGCGAAGCGCTCTATGCGGCAGGCATCCACCCCGCGCGTCCAGCCAATAAAGTTACCTTAAGCGAATGCACAGCGTTGGTTGCCGCCATAAAGGCTGTTTTAAAACGCGCCATCGCCAAAGGCGGTTCAACGCTTCGTGACTATGTTCAGGCGGATGGCGAATTGGGATACTTCCAGCATGAATTCATGGTTTATGGCCGCGAAGGTGAGGCGTGCAAGGATTGCACCCATAAATCCAAAACCATTCAACGCATCACGCAGGGCGGACGTTCAACATTCTTTTGCCCCGTAAAGCAGAAATAGCACTTCGCCCGAACGGTTGCGTCACCCGCACAAGCGGCAGACGCAGAGCGAATGGCGCAAACAATTATACTTTGCCTCTGGCAACAAAGAACGGATTGAGGAACTTATCCTTCCCGTAGGTCAGCTCATTTCCATCCATGGTTTTAACGCTACCTCCTGCTGCGCGTAAAATCGCATGGCCCGCACCAATATCCCATTCATAGGTTGGGCCAAAGCGCGGATACATATCATATTGCCCATGCGCAATAAGGCCTAATTTGCGCGCGCTGGATTGCTGCTTGGTTGAACGTACCTTGAAGTCCTGCAAATAGTTTTTCAAACGCCCCGACCAGTCTTCGGTGCGATTGACGATGACATCAAACCCTTGCGTGCTGGGCATGCGCGCTTCAATCACGCTTTCCTGTTCGCCCGCACTTAAAAAATATGCCTGTTTGCCATCTGTATAATAGGTTTCATTGGAAACGGGGCTATGCAACACGCCCATCACCGGCACACCATTTTGAATGAAGCCAATATTAACGGTGAATTCATCTCCGCCCTCGACAAACGCTTTGGTGCCGTCCAAAGGATCAATCAGGTAATAGCGCCCCAGCTTGGTAACATCAGGCGATAATGAGGCAGTTTCTTCGGCAACCACGGGCTGTTGCAATCCCAGATTTTCCAGCCCTTCCAGAATATGTTCTTGCGATGCCATATCGGCAAGTGTCACGGGCGAGCCATCATTCTTGGCCGTTAATCCCAACACATCTTTTCCGGATTGATGTTGATTGCGCACGTTCAGGATGACTTGGCCTGCCTCACGCGCCAGTTGCACAAGCGCGCGGACATCGGTCAAATCAAAAACCACTAGAAGCTTTTCTTCTGTTTGACATCAACACCGCCCGCAGGAGCGCCAGCTGTTTCTTCAAGCTGCTGGATGATCTGCGTGAGGGAGTTGATCAGATCACTATCCTGCTTCTTCACTACCGGTGCTGGTTTAACCGCTTGCGGTTGAACGAAGGACTGCATCGGGTGTTGTGATGAATAGGATTGCTGGACAGGTTGCACAACTTGTTGCACTGCTGGCTGTGCCGGGGGCGGTACATGCGGCTGACCCTGCGGTGCGCCAAAGCTGTTTGGCACATAGCTTGTGGCAGGCTGCTGAATGGGCTGCGGCACATATTGCTGCTGCGGTTGTGGCGCAGGCTGTTGTACCGGCTGCTGGTATTGCTGGAATACCTGCGGCACAGGCTGCGGCTGATAGCTGGCTTGGGCAGCAGCTTCATTCTTACGGGTAATATCCCGCAAACGCTGCAACATTTCTTCCGCTGCTTCATCACGTGCCTGCTTGAAGGTTTGCGTGGTGGTTTGAATGATGCTGCCGGCCTTTTGTGTGCCTTCAGCTAAATCATGCAATGCACGTTCCATTTCACGGGTAATGCTGCCAAGCTGGCCGGTGATTTTATCACCCACCATCACAGTCAGATTTAATGTCTTATCCATACGTTCGTTCAGCGTGTCAAAACGGCTAAGTGGTGTATCAAGCGCCTGGCTTACCGCAACGCTTTGATGCGCTGCTGCTTGCGCAGCATTTTCCAACGTCGAAACCTGCTGTTGCACTTGCTGGCTGAGCGCCGAGATTTGGCGGGCCTGCTGTTCGGTTTCAATGGCGCTGTCACGCATATTGGCCGACAACGTGCGGTTGACCGCTTCAAGCTGTGAAAGCGCGGTTGCCAGCGCTTCTGCTGTTTGGGTCATGTTGATGTTCTGGTTTGCAACTTCCTGCCCGCTCGTGGTCACAATGTGCGCAGCACTTTCTGCTTCCTGTTTCACATTGACAATTTGCTGACCCAAATTCACAAGGCCGCCATTGAGACGCTCCATGATTTCAGCAAGCACGTTCTGGAAGCCATGCTTCAAAACGGTCATGCGTTCATCGGCCGCTGACATATGATCAGCCGTCTGCACAAAGCTTTGTTGCAGGCTGGCAAGGTTGCGTGACTGATGCATAATGCTGTCATTGAACACATTTAATGCATCGCTGGATTTCTGCGCTACATCATACAACGCGCTTTGGCTGCGTTGCAGCAATGTGTTGGTGGTGGAAAGGCTTTGCGCCACTTCCGAAACACCGGCTGAAATCTTGGCACTATCTGAACGCATCGAATTGGCAACGGTGTTGAAGCTTGCACCAACTTCCTGTGCTTGGGTTGCAGCGGCCACAATATCCTGCACCATCAACGATGAGCCGGACTGTGTTTCTTCAACAACCTTGCGCATTTCTTCGGAAATACGTTCGGCATTGCGTTCGGCATCAATAACCGCCTTGCGCATATCTTTGGTCAGCAAATCGCAATTGGCTTGCAACTGCGCTGCGGATTCTTGCGCGCGGGCGATGATATTCTTGAATTCGCCTTCGACTTGCTCGCGCATCTGTGCAAAGGCCGCAACGGCATCACGCTGCGTTTGCGTGCTATCGCCCTTCAATTCGGCTGCCATGGCAAGTGATGACTGGCGCATACCCTGCAATGCCAGTTCAACATAACTGGCCATACCCAATACCTGTTCTTCGGTCTTGGCACGCAAATCGGCCAGCATTTGCATCGCCTGTTCAGTGCCAATCGCAGCACCGGAGCGGATGCTTTCCATCACGCCCGAACCATTTTCCTGAATTTGGCGCAGATGCGTCACCAACACTTCAACCATACCCACAATGGTGGAACGGAAATCCAGCTGCATCGCGGAGATGTTCTGGTTCGCGCTGGCAAATGCTTTTTCAACTTCTTGTGTCATGGCGGTTGAGAGCTTGCTGCTTTCATCCTTCACGGTTGCCATGACCTCGCCGGTCTTGCTGACCACCAGATCAAGATTGCCTTCCACTGTGGCCGAAAGCTTGCTGCTTTCATCCTTAACCGTTGCCATGACTTCGCCGGTCTTGCTGACCACCAGATCAAGGCTGCCTTCCACATTGGAACGCATATCGCTCAGCGTTTGTAAAATAGAGTCGGCTGCGTTTTGCGCTTCATCCTTCATTGCCTCGCTGATGCCGCGGGCTTTCTGGTTCAGCGTTTCAATGGTGTTGCCGGCATTATCGGTCATGCCTTTGAGTTCGCTTTCAAAGGTTGAAATCATATCCGCCATGCTTTGCAACAAGCCGCCGGAAACTTCCTGCGCACTGGTCTTCATGCGGTCAATCTGGCCGCTCACATTGCGTACAAGGAAGTTGGTCTTTTCCAATGTTTCGTTCACATCAACACCGGATGCCGCAAGTTTGGAAGTTAAACCATCCAACTGGTCGGCGCCGCCTTTGATTTCGGAAGTAAAGCTTTGCAACTGCGCTTGCGCCTTGCCGGCCACATCTTCCAAACGGCTTGCCTGTGCTTCGAATTGTTCACGCAGATTTTGCGTTGCTTCGGCAAAACGTCCGGCCATTTGGTGAACCATGGTAATGGCCATCTCGCCGCGCTGTTGCAAGCCTTCACCCGTCGCCGACATGGTCGAAACAGCTTCGGCAACTTCGTTCTTGAATTCAAGCGTTGAGCTTAAAATACGCTGACCTGCATTGGTTGCATCTTCATAAGCTGCAATCGTGGTATCGCGAAGGCGCGTAATCTTTTGCTCCAGATTATCGGCAATATCAAACACACCCAGCGACTGGTTGGCAAAGCCATTGCCCAGCGCATCAAAGCGCATAAGAAGGCCTTCAGCCTCGGTCTTAAGGCCGGTAATTTGCTGGCGTAATTGTTCAGCGGCAAAGGATGCTGTTGCCCCTGCTTCGCTGGAAAGACGGTTGAGATATGCGGTGCTTTCCTGTGCGGAGCGGCGGATTTCGCTATCCACCTCAGCCAGATGTTCGCCCGCAAAGGTCAGGCTTGCCATCTGATCCATCAATGACTTGTTCACGGCTTCAACCTTGGCGATTGAACCATCGGCAACATGTTCAATTTGCGTTGCGGCTTCATTCAAACGTGCGAATGCGGATTGGCTGATGCCATCAAAGCGCTTGGCCATGCCTTCGGTGCGGTCGAATGCGATGACTGCATTGCGTTCCATACCCACGCTGGCGCTTTCGATTTGCGACAGGATTTCGGAAAGGCGCGCTTGCATTGCTTTGGCTTCGCCTTCAATCGAAATACGCACATTTTGCGCCTCTGCTTGCAGAGCAGCTGTGGTCGCTGCGAGATTTTCAATGCGCTGTTCGGCCTGCTGGCTTGCAGCGGCAAGGCCCACGGACTGTTCAACAAGGTTGGCCACAGCATCGCGCATGGTGTGCGCAATGGTCTGGCTACCTTCACTTACCGCGCTAATCTGGCGGTTGAATTGTTCATGCACATCGCTCAACCGCGCATATACTTCCTGTGCGGTATCGCCTGATGTGGTCTTGGCTGCAACCACCGCATGGGTAAATACCGACAAGCGGTCAAGCGCCTGCTGGGTTGCGCTGTCCAAAATCTGCGTGCTGTCATGAATTTGGTTGTGCACGCTCGTTAATTGCTGCGTGCGACCATCAATGGTTTCGCCAAGGCTGGAAAGGCGTTCCGCAGCGCCGCTGACCACAAAATCAAGGCCGCGGATTTTATCTTCAAGGCCAGCACCGCTCATATGGGTAATCTCCCCATAGCGCTTGCTGATTTCTTCGATATGCGCTTGGGCAATTTCGGTTGCGCCGCGCATCTGCTGCGACATCGCACTGAATTGCTCATTCAAATTGCCGAGCGCGCTTTCAATGCCCATCGCTTGGGATTCCAGCTTGCTGCGCACATCCGATGCCTGCTCGGAAAGAAGGCTAGCCGCAATGCGAATGCGTTGGTCAGCTGTCTGGCTGTCATGGATGAGACCATTAATGTCAAAGCTGAGCTGACGGACGGTTTCGCCAAGGCGCTTTTGTTCTTCTTCCGCAGTGGTGCTGATATCGCCCATACGGTTTTGCACTTGTTGTGCAACGTGGTTCAAGCGCAACAACACATCCTGGGTTGCCTGCATATTCCCATGTTGAATGGCTTCCATACGCGCTGCAACGGCATCAAGACCTGCAAGTGTTTCAGCAGCCTTATGTCCAGCATTATCGCCATAGGTTGCAAGTCGGGTGTTGAGCTCGGCGATATCGGCTGCATTCTTTTGCAAGGCCGCCGTAAAGCGGTTGAGCTGGTCTTCGCCCTGTTCAACACAGGTTCTCACGCGCGCCACTGCATCATTAAATGGCGCATCGGTTACCGTGCCAAGCTTGGCGAGCATGTCCACCATCTCGCCGCTGCGGGCAAGACCAGCTTCCACATGCTGGTACATGCTATCACGGGCGGCTTCAATCGCTTGTGCATTTTCATTCAGCAATGCAACGGCGTCATCCACCTTGGCCCGCAATTGCTGTTGCAGTGCTTCCTGCTGGTTATTCGCAGATTGAACAAGCGACTGCCATGTGCCTTCCGCTTCACGGGCGCGTTCAGACAGTTTCTGGCCGACATCTTCCAATTCATCATGGGTTGAATTCAAACGCGCCACATGCTGGTCGCTCATGCTTACCAATGAATTGAATTTTTCTTCAATGCTGCCAATCAAGCCGCTGCTGCTTTCCTTGGCCTGCTTTTCAGCTTCATAAATGCGTTCAATCATCACTTCCAGTTGCTGCAAGGAATAGCTGACCGCGGCGCTGGCCTGCTGGCTTGCGCTGGAGGCACGTTCGCTGCCTGATGAAATGCTTTCTACCTGGCTTGAAAGACTGCTGCCGATTACCGCAACGCGTTCCACAACATTCTTGGATACGTCGTCAAGGCGCTGCGCCATGCTATCGTAATGGCTGCTGGATTCACGGAACTGACGGGCAATACGTTCGCTCTGGTTGGCAACATCATCACGCACGCTGGAATATTTCTGGAATGCTTCCGATGCCGTGGTATCCAGCAAGACAACCGTATTCTGCAAATTCTGCATCAGATTGCCGGCTTGTTCTGCCAAACGAATCTGACGGCTTTCCAATTCATCGGTGCGTGAACCAATACCTTGGTTCGCTGCAAAAATCTGCGCTTCCAAACGGCTGGTCAATGCTTCCAATGCCGCGATTTCATGCGTCATGGTTTCCGACAATTGCTTGCCGCTTTGTGCAAGCTTGGCTTCCTTGCTGTCACTAATCGACGCAAAATGTTCAATCTGCGTGCCGATTTCCTGCATGCGCGCCATCAACCGCTGACCTGCAGCATCCAGAATATCCTGGTTCTTTGACAGCATATTGCCAAGTTCCTGCGCCGACTGGCGGGCAGCTTGCAAGGTTTCGCTCATACGCTGTGCGGATGCTTCGGTATCTTTTTCCTGACGGCCAATCTGCTCGGAAACATTCGCAACATCGGCAAGCTTCTGGTCTGCCGCAGCTTTGAATTGGTCAATCATCAAATGCAGGCGGTCAACCATGTCACCAAGTCGGCTTGCTGCTTGGTCAGCGCGGTCATCCAGCGTTGCGATGTGGCCCGCAATTTTTCCGGACAAATCGTTGAAGCGTTCGCGGTTATCATGCAGCAAATCTTCCAGAACTTCGCTGTTATCACGCACAATGCCAGCCACGCGCTGGATTTCTTTTCCGCTGCGTTCAGCCAGATTGTTGATCGCGCGTTCTTCTTCCTGCAAAACCTGAACCGCATTTTGCAATACATCATACGAACCATCGCCCGCTTGACGCAGCAATTCCAATTGGCGTTCCAGCGCTTCGTTAAAACGGCGCACGCGGGATTCAGCATTTGCGCCTGTACCCAACACCATCTGCAATTGGCGACGAAGCGGTTCGGTGATGGCCTTCACATCCGATGCGCGTTGCAGGTAAGCGATAATCATCCAAAGGAATGCAACAGGCGCAATCACGCCGGAGATACCAAGCGCGATGGTGGTAACAGGCAAGCCCGCAATGCTGCCCGATGAATTCACGCTCATGGTTGCAAGGAACACGGCAACAAACCAGATGATGGTCAATCCCATACCCGTCCAGAATGGCCATGATGCAAATTGTTCGCGTGGCTTTGGTGGATCGATGATCGCACCGCCCATTGCGCGGCGATTGCTTTCGTTTTGTTTATTGGTCACGCCGCTGCGTAACTGCGGAAAAGCTTGCGGCGGAACGGGCGGCGCAAGATGCTGCTGCGCGTAATTTTGGGGCGCTCCTTGCTGCGATTGCGGTTTGGCTTGATTTTGGGCCCCTTGATTCAAACTGGCAGAAGCTGGAGCTTGCGGTTTTTTCGCCATAGTTTCCTCGAGATGAGTGTGCGCAAATATATAATTTCAAAGCATAAAAACGCACGTTTATGAGTTCTTAATAAAAAACTAAAAACGGACTATTTTGATTCTTGAGGGGGCACTGTAGCAACATCAGGGGGGAAATTTGAACACAATTATTGCACGAAGATGAATTTAGCCTGTGGATAACTTTTTTGTTCAACAGGCGTAATTGCAACAGCTGAAAAGCACAGTCGTTGCAGCTATGATGCAACCGCGCCACAAGAACAAAACACGCTCATTTTTTTGCTCGCATTTCAGACTGAATTTTTGACTAGCGTGATGCTGCTTCTGGTGCTTGTGCTTGATCATTTAGGGCACCAATAGCCAATTCATGATCAACAATCTGGATCAGGCCGTTGCTGCCCACTTCCATTTTGGTTTTAAAGATGCAGTCTTTGAATAGCATACCGGCGTAAACCGTAAACGTACCGCTGGCGCGGTCATAATTCACGACTTTGGGCGGGGTCATGCGCAAAACTTCCTTCACGCGCTTCTTAACTTCTTCATCTGCATCCGCTGGCGGGTCAAGATTTTCAACCACGGTCATCGGACCATAAGGCCCCTGCACGCACGCAAAGAAGAAACCAAGATAATCGGCCATGTTGTCGGTACGAAGACTGATGGGGTCATGTTCATTCACGGTATAGATCGGGCGGTTGGTCCAATCCATCACAAAAGTCGCATCTTCGCCGCCATTGGGATTATGCAGCGCAAACATGCTTTTAGGTTGCGCTTCGCGTATATCGGTCAGTTCAAAGAATTGGTAATTTTCATAAAACGATAATTTGGCTTGGCGCACAGGGCTGGTACCCGGCGGCAACGCATACTCGCCAAGATGGGGATTAACAGCTGCGATGATGCGCATTGCATCTGCGCGTGGCAAAACTCGCCAATTTAGATTCATGAGACAATCACAATGTTATTTTCAACGCGTTTTTTAAATCGGTACTAATCTTGTAAACAGCCTGCCGATTTGGTCAAGCCAATTCAGCTGCAGCCAGCATTACAACCCGCATTTTTGCCTTGTTTGGGTTAAGAATGTCTTGATTGTTTGAATCACCTTTAAAACGCCTTATTTTAACGGCTTCATGTGTGTGCTACCCCCATCCCTTTCCAAGGAGTTTTTATGAAATACGCCTCTTTTATCATTGCCGCGATTGCATGCCTAACCATGGTCAGTGTTGCGCATGCAGAAACCACGGCCAAAGCACATGTTGAAGAACACGCCATCGGCAGCGCGATTGTGAAAGAGCCTGCCGTGCCCACCGGCGCGCCGCCTGCAGCGGCTCCTGCCGCAGCGCATGCTGCGCATGCCATGGCGATGACCGCACCACCAGGCGCAACACCAGCCACCAAAGAATTCATCGAAACCAATTCCAAAATGCATAGCGGCATGATGATTGATTTTTCCGATAACGCCGATGTGGATTTTGTAAAAGGCATGATACCCCACCACCAAGGCGCGGTGGACATGGCAAAGATTGTGTTGAAATACGGCAAAGATCCGGAAATTAAAAAGTTTGCCGAAGACATCATCAAGGCCCAAAGCGCCGAGATTAAGTTCATGAACGACTGGCTTGCCAAGCATCCTAAGTAACGGCATCCCAAGCAACCCCCTGTCATTGCGAGGAGAGCTTCAGCCCGACGCGGCAATCCAGAACTGTCTCAAACTGGATTGCTTCAGTGGCTAACGCCACTTCGCAATGACATCGCTTTTATTGCTTTGCCAAACTTTTCAAAGCATACAACTTTTCCAGCGCTTCCTTGGGTGAATAATCATCCGGGTTTAATGCATCAATCGCTTTATCCACCGCCGATTTATCGCGCAATGCCCTACTCGTAAAATCCTGCGGTTTTGCAGATGCAATCACGGTATTTTTATTCTGGCCCACGGATTTACCGCTTTCCAATTGCTGCAAAATTGCGCCAGCACGTGCAATCACTGCCGCGGGCAATCCCGCCAATTGCGCAACGTGCAGTCCATAAGAACATTCGGCAATACCTTCACCCACTTCATGCAGGAAGATAATCTCGTTTTCCCATTCCTTCACCTTGGCGGTCGCGCAGCGTAAATTCGGCAACTGGTCTTTCAGTACCGTCAATTCATGGTAATGCGTTGCGAATAATCCGCGGCATTTATTCTGGTAGTAAAGATATTCAAGGCTACCCCACGCAATCGAAAGCCCGTCAAAGGTTGCTGTGCCACGGCCAATTTCATCGAGTATCACCAGCGACTTTGCCGTTGCCTGATGAAGGATGGCGGCGGTTTCAATCATTTCCACCATAAAGGTTGAACGTCCTCTGGCCAAATCATCGGCGGCGCCAACACGGCTGAATAGTTTATCAACGATACCGATATGCGCCGAAGCAGCCGGAACGTATGAGCCCATTTGCGCAAGCACCACTAGAAGCGCGTTTTGCCGCAAAAACGTGGATTTACCGGCCATATTGGGGCCCGTCACCAGCCACAACCGGCTCGCCGCGCTTAAATCGCAATCATTGGCGATGAAGTTTTTGTTCAACACTTTTAAGCTGGCTTCCACAACGGGATGGCGCCCACCTTTAATATCAAATGCATCGCTATCATCAATGACCGGCTTGCACCAATTTTGTTCAACCGAAATTTCTGCCAATGCCGTTGCAACATCCAATTGCGCCATGGCGCCTGCTACAACGCGCAGGTCATCAAAATTCGCGAGCACCTTTTGCACCAACTCATCAAATAATTGCAGTTCAATCTGCAATGCCTTATCGCCTGCTTCACTGGTTTTGCGCTCCAGCTCCGCTAGTTCATTGGTGGTAAAACGCACCGCGCTCGACAATGTTTGGCGGTGAATAAAATCCTGATTAAACGGTGGTTGCAGCAGTTTATCCGCTTGCGCTGGCGTTATTTCCACATGGTAGCCAATGACGTTGTTATGGCGGATTTTCAGCGTGGTGATTTTGGTTTGTTGCACATATTTATTCTGCAACCCTGCAATCAGCTTCTTGCTGTCATCGCGCAAGCTTACCAATTCATCTAGCTGTGCATTGTAATTTGGCGCGATAAACCCGCCATCACGGGCAAGGAATGGCAATTCGGATTTCAGCGCGCGGCTCAGCACATCAATCAAACTGGAGTGCTCGCCCAGCTGCATGCCCAGTTTTTTTAAATCAGCATTCAATTCATGCGCATGCTGGTTCAGGAAGAACCGCAGCTTGGTCGCGCTTTCCAGTGCTACACGCACAATAGCCAAATCACGTGGACTTCCACGTTGCAGTGACAAACGCGTTAATGCACGCGGCAAATCGGGGCAGGCCTTCAGCATGGTCCGCAGCGCATCACGCCAATCATCATGCTGCACAAAACATTCAATTCGCGAAAGGCGCTCATTAATCGCAGCAAGTTCGGTCAGCGGCGCAGAAAGCTGTTCTGCTAATAACCGTGCACCTGCATGGGTTTGTGTGCGGTCAATGGTTGCCAGCAAACTTCCCTTGCGCCCGCCGTCTAGACTTTGCATCAATTCCAGATTACGGCGTGTCGCCGCATCAATGGCAACCACGCCTGCAACCGTCGCCATGCGCGGCGGCAATAACAAACTCACCTGCTGCTTTTGCGTCAATGCAATGTAATCCAGCAGCACGCCCAGCGCGGTAGTTTCATTTTTAGAAAATGCGCCAAAACTGTCCAAACTGGTGACACTGTATTGACGCAGTGCGGCGCGTTTCGCGCTTTCGCTGTCATAGCGCACCGGCGCGACATAGGTGATGATATCCTTTTGCGCATCGAGAAATTCACGCTTATCCTCTGCCGACATCATCTTTTGTGACACCACCAACTCGGCAGGGTTCAAACGGGAAAGGAGTGTCGGCACATCATTCCATGGCATGCTTTGCACATACGGAACGCCTTGCACCAAATCGCACCACGCAACACTAAATTCGCCCATGCTTTCCGATAACACCGCCAAATAATTCGCCCGCGCACTGTCCAGAAAACTGTCTTCAGTCAGCGTGCCGGGCGTAATGATGCGGATGATTTGCCGCGTGACGAGTGTTTTACCGCCCTTTTGCGTTTTGGCACGCGCTTTGGCTTCCTGCGGGTTTTCCATTTGCTCGGCAATCGCTACACGAAAGCCAGCACGGATTAATTTTGGAAGGTATGCTTCATAGGAATGCACGGGCACGCCGCACATCGCAATATCGTCTCCTTGATCCTTACCACGCTTGGTCAATGCGATATCCAGAACAGGGGCAGCTTTTACTGCGTCATCATGGAACAACTCATAAAAATCGCCCATGCGAAAAAACAGCAAGCATTCCGGATGCGCGTTTTTCAAATCCCAGTATTGCTGCATCATGGGAGTTAATTGGGGGGTAAGTGCTGGCGCATCGCCAGGTTCAGCAAAAAATGAGGGTTGGAGATTGGCTGTCATGCGCAAACTATAGAAGTGCGTTTGCGCGAATGTCATTCATTATGTGAGGGCCTATGTCAGGGTTATACACAAGCAACCCACAGGAATAGGGAAATCCCCGCTAACAAAGTCCTGAAGGCAAAAGTTAACGGGGGTTGCCACAAAGTAACCAAAATTTAGTAATTAGAACAAAAATCGATTACGGCTCGTAATGATTGGCTTCGCCGCGACTTACTTGGTTCTGATCGGGCTCGCCGAAGATAAAACTATTCGTTGCGCTGAGCGCCGTGCCACCCGCCCGAAAGATATTTGCGCAGATGTTATTCAACTTCACCACCTGCTTTTGCAGCGGCGTTAACTTATGTGAATCAACAGGGTAGCCTGCTAGAACCTGAAGGAACTCGTTCACTTCATCTTCCATCGACTTGAGGTGGTCTGGTTTCTTGTTATCGTTCATTTTGCGTCGCGCTAGCTTCGTTTGTGGTTTCGAAATTCGCTCATATTCGTGCTTGTTCATGCTTATAATTTAGCCAATTTCAGCTCCTTTCGCATCTGCGAAGTGAGATTTTTTTAGTGCTTTTTACTAATTATGATGCTTAGTATTAGCTATGATTACTATCAGCCAGATTAAAGCCGCCCGTACCCTGCTGGAATGGACCCAGCGCGACCTCGCCAAGCAGGCAGGGGTATCCCTAGCCTCGGTCGCCAATCTTGAACAAGGCGTGGGCAAGATTGGCGGCAAAGTGTTTGATGCCGTTTGCAAGGTATTGCAGCAAGCGGGCATTGAATTCACGCCCGAACCCGGCGTGCGCTTACGGCGCGAGAAATACCAGTTTCGCGTTCTGGAAGGCGAACACGCCGTTATCGAATTATGGGATGACATCATTCTTGCCTTGGGCAAAACCGGCGGCGAAGTGCTGATTAGCGGCGTTAGCAGCAAATTATGGCTCGCACGGTATAAGGAGGAAGTGACCGCAGCGCTGATTGAACGACGCAAACTTGGCATTCGCAATCGTCACATCATCCCGCAAGGCGACACCTTGATCTTGTCCGACACAGAAACCTACCGCGTAGCGCCGCCGCATTTATTGCAGCAGGTTCCCTATTATGTGTATGCCGACCGCTTTGCGATGATTAATTGGGGGCCACCCTTGCGCATTCTACTGGTGCATAATGCACTGGTCGCCGAGAGCTTCCGAAGCCAGTTCGAGTTTAATTTCCAGCACAGCAGGATTCTCAAGAAAAGCGATGTCGTCATCGCCAAGCTGGAAGGCTTGCCGAACAAACCAATTTAAGAACCATAACGGCTGCCATCACGGCCATATCTGTTTTGGTCTGGTTCACCACATAGGAAAACGCCGGTTGCTTTTAATGCGCTTCCGGTTGCTTTAAAGATTAATGCGCAACCCGCATTCAACGTAATAATCAGTTCACGAAGGCCTTGGCTATATTCGCTTTCATCGGCCTGACCACATAATAATTTGGTGATTTTTGATGTGTTTTGCATAATAAACCCCGTTAAATCGATGTTTTCGATGTTTTTATTATGCGGGGCGGGCTTTACTTTCCTGAGTGGAGAACGGCAAATATTTAATGAAAATCATTAGATTTACCGGTATATTTTAATGATGATCACTATTGAACAACTCAAAGCCGCCCGCAGCCTTTTGGCCTATACCCAGCGCGAATTGGCGGAGCGCGCATCCGTGTCACTGGCCGCCGTATCCAACCTTGAACAGGGCACGGGCAAAATGGGCGGCAAAGTCTTTGAAGCAGTATGCGGCGCACTTGAACGCGCAGGTATTGAATTCACGCCCGAACCCGGCGTGCGCTTGCGGCGCGAGAAATTCAATTTCAGAAATATCGAAGGTGATGGCGCAATCTTCGAATTATGGGAAGATATTATTGCCACACTTGGCCGCACGGGCGGCGAGGTTTTAATCAGCGGCGTTGATGAAAAAGTCTGGCTCAAGAAATATAAAAAAGAACTGACCGCCGCCCTTATTCAGCAACGCAAACTTGGCATCACCAACCGTTTGCTGATTGCAGAAGGTAATAACCTGGTCATCATCGGGCCTTCCACCTACCGCGCTGTGCCATCCTATCTGTTCCAGCAAGCGCCGTATTTTGTCTATGGCGATCGCTTTGCGATCATCAATTGGGGCCCGCCATTGCGTGTCCTATTGGTACAAAATCCGCTGATTGCGCAGACCTTTCGTAACCAGTTTGAATTCAATTACTTGCACGGCAAGCCCCTTGATAAAAAGAAAGTGGCGATTGCCAAACTGGAAGGTCTGCCCTATCTGCCGGATTAGCGTTATGCCGCGTCGCGGTGCAGTTCAATCGCACGCTCGATACTGGGCGCGGTGTAAAATTGTAACTCGGGCCGTTTTACACCATACCGGATAAGGCTGCGTAAAATACGCGTCGATGCATGGGTAATCACAACTTTTGTCCCCTTGCGCTTGGCGCCGCCAATCACGCCTTTTAATGCAGAGGCGCCTGTGGAATCCAGCAATGGCACATCGGCAAAATCCAGAACCAGCAACCGCGGCGGTTTGCTTTCGCGGCCCATGGTTGCAGTGAGTTCCGATGCCGCGCCAAAAAAGAACGGCCCGTGAATGCGGTAAATCACAATGCTCTGGTCCAGATTTGGAATATCGAAGTATGGGCGCGGCGCGCGTACCACATCCGGGCGCTCCACCTCTACCAACTTCACATTGGTTTCAACTTCCACTACATCAGCCATATTATGCATGAACTTAAACGCAGCCAGCACCACGCCCACTTCAATACCGAGCGTCAGGTCATAAAGCACAGTCAGCGTCATGGTAAGCAGCAGCACAGTGCGATCCCCCCATGTGGCATGGCTGATAAATTCGCCGACCACATGCACCTCGCTCATATTCCATGCAACAATCGCCAGAATGACCGCCAAAACCGCCAATGGCACATAAGCCGCCAACGGGGCAGCCACCAGCATAAATACCAATAAGAACACCGCATGCAACATGCCGGATACCGGGCCTGTTGACCCGGCGCGGATATTGGTTGCCGTGCGGGCAATCGCGCCGGTGGCTGGCAGCCCGCCAAATAACGGCGATACAATATTGGCAACACCCTGCGCGACCAATTCGGCGTTGGAGCGATGACGGCGACCCGTCATACCATCTGCCACAACAGCAGATAACAAGGATTCAATTCCGGCAAGCAGTGCGATGGTTGCCGCATCCGGCAACACTGCGCGTAATTTTTCCAATGAAAAAACCGGCCATTGCGGCATGGGCAATGCGCTGGAAATAGCACCGAATTTCGAACCAATCGTCGTCACATCCAGCGACAAGAACGAAACAGCAAACGCGGCAGCAACCACCACAATTAACATACGCGGCCATTGCGGTCGGTATTTCTGCATGATCAACAACGCAATCAAGCATCCCAGCGATAACATTATTGTGCTAAGCTTTGCCGTCGGCATCGCATGAATGATGGCCCATAATTTTGGAACAAACTCGCCGGGCAATTTACCCACCGTAAGGCCAAATAAATCCGATAATTGGCTCACCATAATCGTAATGCCAATGCCTGCGGTAAAGCCAATCGTGACAGGATACGGGATATATTTAATGTAATTGCCCAGCCTTAAAAACCCGACTATCAGCAGCATAATTCCTGCAAGGAATGTCGCCAGCAGCATCCCGTCATAGCCGTGATGTTCAATCGTGCGATAGACAACAACAATAAACGCCGCTGTCGGTCCGCCAATCTGGTAACGGCTTCCGCTCAATGTGGAGATGATAAATCCGGCGATAATTGCGGTGAACAATCCGCGTTCAGGCGTTGCGCCCGATGCAATCGCAATCCCCATCGCCAGCGGCAACGCCACCACCGCAACGGTGAGGCCAGCAATAATATCTTTGATTAACCGATCCAGCCCATAGCCTTCGTGCAAAACGGTCAGCAGTTTTGGGCGGAATAATTCAAGATAGTGGCGAAGGCTCATTTGCTTCATGCGCCGATAATTATGCACCCGGACAAATGCACACTAAAAGCAAAATTCACCGCGTCGCCCATACAAATAAACTTGTTTAAGTTATGCTGGTTCAGTTTATGTGTAGGGTGAAACAAAAAAGGGCGTTCTTAAAGAACGCCCTTTTATAAGTTTTAGCGGATTGGATCCCCGCTTTCGCGGGGATTTCGCCAAATAATTACAACGTAATTATTTAAGCTCAACCTTACCGCCAGCAGCTTCGATCTGCTTCTTGAACTTCTCAGCATCTGCCTTGGAGAGGCCGTCCTTAACGGTCTTTGGTGCGCCTTCAACAAGGTCCTTGGCTTCTTTCAGGCCAAGGTTGGTGATTGCACGAACTTCCTTGATCACGATGATCTTGTTCGCGCCGCCATCGGTCAGAACGAGGGTGAATTCGGTCTGTTCTTCAGCAGCAGGACCGCCAGCAGCAGGCGCACCGCCCGCAGCAGCAACCGCAACCGGAGCAGCAGCAGAAACGCCCCACTTTTCTTCAAGCAATTTTGACAATTCAGCAGCTTCGAGAACGGTCAAGGTTGACAATTCATCAACCAATTTTTCTAGTTTTGACATAAGTAACTCCTATTTAGTTAGTAGAACAAAAAAACACTTGTGTTCCGAAAATCCCGATTACCGTCGGTTTATAAATTGTAAGGCTTGCGTCAGATGCGATGGTGTTTCGAGAACCGGAGCGGAGCGTACGTTTGAGTACGTGAGCACCGGAAGCGCAGAAACAGCAAGCAGATGACCAAGGATTACGGTTTATTCTCCTTTTTTGGCTTTTGCGGAAAGCACGCGGGCAATCTGACCAGCGGGAGCTTTGAGCAATACAGCCATACGGGTAGCAGGGGTTTGGAGCATTCCAACAATCTTCGCGCGCAGCTCGTTGATCGAAGGCAGGGTGGCGAGCGTTTTGGTCGCATTCGCATCCAGCATCTGACCATTGAGATTTGCACCAACGAGCTTCAGTTTTTGATTGGTTTTTGCAAAATCAACCAGAACCTTGGCAATGGCCACCGGGTCTTTTGCATATGCAATCGCCGTTGGGCCTTTCATCAGTGGCGTTAAGCCTTCAAAGGTTGTGCCCTTCAGAGCAATGCGTGCCAGCGTGTTTTTAATCACACGGAAGCCAGCACCTGCGGCGCGGATTTGACCACGCAGCTTGGACACTTCTGCAACGGTGAGGCCAGAAGCCTGAACCACTACTGCAAATTCTTGTCCGCCCAGAGCTTTTTGAAAGCTTTCGACTGTTTCGGTTTTTAGCGTACGATTTTTATTCATGACGCCTCCTTCCATTAAAAAACAGGTTCAGAAAACATTTCTAAACCCAACCATGTTCCATGCGCACACCCACGAGACAAAGCGTCGCTGATGCGTTCATGAAATCTGTTTCGTTTGACGGGGAAAAAGGAAGAGGCACGAAATATGCGGCATGCGCATATTTTGAAAATCCTATATTCTTCCGTTTCTGCGCGGGATATTAAGAGGCCCATCTTTTTTAAAGAGGCCCTCACCTGCGGTCTTGGAAACTGATGGCCGGGGGTTACCCGGTTGCCGCTGGTTATAGTGGGGTTTAAGCGCATAAACAACCAGGAAATTCAGGTTTTCAGAGTGAAATTATTAATGCCGTTGAACCGCCGCGTTCCATGACTAAAATACCCTTATATTTAAAGGATTTACAGGCTTCAAAACCATGGCACGGGCAGTTCCAACCAAAGACAGCAGCTTAAGGGATATTATTTTGTACATCCTTGAAGCGCAGGGCGAGATTACGGAGACCCCAGTAGGCATTCGTGCAGCCGCGCAAAAACTATCCGCAGGCCAATCGCAAAAATCACAGAGCATGACGCTGAACTTCCTGCTCGGCAATCGCCCACACACTACTAAAGCTGAAATTCAAGCCGCAGGCTGGCAAGCCAATTTGCGCAAAATTTCCAAACGGCGCTTTGCAGAATGCCAATCACTTTATACCGCGCAGCTTAATCTGCTTGCCAAAGATGCCGCGTCCACAAAATTTGTATTACCGGAAAACTTTGCAGATACCGTTCTGCATATGATTGGCGGCAAGGATAATATTCAGGACGCGGCGCAAAAGCTCGGTATGTCCACGGCTGATTTGCGCGCATTTGCCATTCAGGGCCGCGTACCGGTTACCAAAGAATCCATCGATAATCTCGTTAAAAAACTTGAAGAAGCCTTTCCCGATGAAGCGTGGATTTCACCCCTGCTTCGCGCCTACGCCGAACAGCATCTTACCGTATATCAGGCCAAAACCGGTAAAAAAGCCAATGTCGAATTGTTTCGCCAGGTCGCGCGCGAATTACTGACCGATATACGTCATCAATTGGCCTTAACGCAAAGTGAAGTGGAAGAACGCTTGAAGGCAGCGCAAGCAGGCACCCTTGGCACCAACGAAACGCCGCCGCGCCGCATTTCGGTTGCACGGGTTGCAATCGGAAAAGTCCGGGCGTTCGAAGCAGATGAAAAAATGGGCGCCAGCGTATTTGTGTCGTGCATCCGCTCATTCTCCGATGTCATGTTTTTAGAACGCAATAATCCCAAGCAGCATAAACTGCTCGGCTTCTTGGCGAACGCAATTAGCCCTAAATAGATTTACCTGAATAACGCATTAACCGCTGTGCGCTTTGGAAGGCGGCGCTGAATATCGCGCGTCGCGCGGTCATAGATCACGCTGTCTTCGGGCGCATCGGGATTTGTTATTCCCAAATCTTCATCAAGATATTGCTTGGCACTGCGGCTGCGGGTGCAATAAATCTTCGTGCCCAGCATTGCCAATGCAGATAATTCACCCGCGGTCAGCGCCATGCGCGCCATATGCAATGAACCGCCGAACAAAGCCATATCACCGGCGAATGCAATGGCAGCGAGCGTGAAATAATTCCGCCGCGCATGTTGCACCTTGCCTTCGGCCAAATCCCAGATGCCCGTTAGCACCCCTTTCAGGTAAGCAGGCGGCATGCTTGCATCACCGCGCACCATCAGGCTGCGATGATAGGTTTCAATAAAGCCATGTAAATTCTTAGTGGTCATTTGGCCTATAAAAAAGGGGAAACAAGTTTCCCTGTTCCCCCTGAATTTTTAGAATCTCGCTACGGTTTATGCCGTAGTCGGGATTATTATGCACTTTCAGCGATAACGCTTGGCACATCCAGCTTCACGCCTGCACCCATGGTGGATGAAATGGCGATGCGTTGAATGTAGTTACCCTTGGCTGCTGCCGGCTTTGCCTTGGTCACTGCTGCAACAAAGGTTTTGATGTTTTCGGCAAGCTTGGCTTCGGTGAACGATGCCTTGCCAATGCCTGCTTGTACGATACCCGCTTTTTCAACGCGGAATTCAATCGCACCCGCTTTGGCTGCTTTCACCGCTTCCACGACGTTTGGCGTTACGGTGCCAAGCTTGGGGTTTGGCATCAGACCGCGCGGACCCAAAACCTTACCCAGCTTACCCACGATAACCATCGTATCCGGCGCTGCAATCACACGGTCGAAACCCATTTCGCCGGCTTCGATTTTTTCAGCCAGATCTTCCGCGCCAACAAATTCAGCGCCTGCTGCTTTTGCTGCTGCTGCTTTTTCGCCCTTGGCAAACACAGCTACACGAACCGACTTACCGGTGCCGTGCGGCAATTGAACCATGCCGCGAACATTCTGGTCGTTCTGGCGTGGATCAACACCAAGGTTCATAGAAATTTCGATGGTTTCATCGAATTTCGCATTGGCATTGGCTTTTACAAATTTGATTGCTTCGTCCAACTTTACCGAAGTCTTTGGAGCCGAAGCTTGGATTTTCTTGAAACGCTTACCCATGGTTCAATCTCCTACTTTTCTGAAACCGTCACGCCCATTGAGCGTGCAGTACCAATAACTTGTTGCATAGCGGCTTCGATGGTGTGGCAGTTCAAATCCGGCATCTTGGTCTTCGCAATTTCGCGAACCTGATCCATCGTGATGTTGCCAACCGTATTTAAACCAACCGTGCTGGAACCCTTGGCAATCTTTGCTGCCTTCATCACGAAGTAGCTGTTTGGCGGGGTCTTGGTCACGAAGGTAAAGCTGCGATCAGAGAACGCCGTAATCACAACCGGAACAGGAATACCCTTTTCCATTTGCTGGGTCTTTGCGTTGAACTGCTTGCAGAATTCCATGATGTTCAAACCCTTTTGACCCAAAGCCGGACCAATCGGGGGTGATGGATTGGCGCCGCCTGCTGGCACCTGCAATTTAATAAAACCAATTACTTCTTTTGCCATGTGGCATCTCCTTTTATTGCTCAGACGCCGCTCGGCTTCCTTCGCATAAGCTCAGGGGACGACGGTCGTCGTCCTTAAACACGCGCAAAATATCACGCGAATTCAGGACTGATTTTGAATGCGATGGGAGAAAATCTTCCAAAGCCCTTGATACTCTCGAAACCGAAAACACAATTACCATTCATTTTCACTCGCTCTGCGTTGATTTACGCCCAAGCGGTTGTTCCGCGTCAGCGGAACAGAGCGAATGGCGTATAAAAACGCAACCGCTCGTGACGGCAACATCTGTTCTCAAAACGAAAGTACTTACCGCAGCCCTATAAATAAGGTTGCGTCTCCCGTGGTGCGGCGCGCCGGGCGAGTTCAAGAACTCATTTGGCACTTACCTCCCACAGAAACTTGGGTGTTTTATAAAGGGCACCCTCCACCCTGTCCAATCATTTATTGGTTTAACCATCAATGTTAACGGGTTGAAAGTATTAAAACCACTGCTTATTCGATATACTTACGCCATGGCAGACACAACAGCACCAAAACCTGTGACCAAACGCTACCGCACCCGCAGGCTGCCGTTCATATTTTATATTCCCGGTTTTTTATGGCGCAACAAGCTTCCGATCATCGCCATACTTCCGGCGCTTTATGCTGTTGACCGTCTCTATGGCCCGCAAGCTGTAAATTATTTTGCAGGCCCGCCGCTTGTCACCGTTGATGCAAAATTCTGCCAAACCGAAACATGCACTGCAACCGCGCGCAATATTGCAACTGCAACCGCGCTGTGGATACGCACCGCGCAAACCAGAGGGTACAGTGTTCCTGATTATCTTAATCCGCGCTACGCGATTGGTTCAACCGGCATTGAAAGCGATATGGGCGCAAATATTCATAAGGCTGGCTCACGTTACCGCGGTGTCTTGCAATTATCGCCGCAGATTGACGATACCCATTTCACCGATATCGCGGGCGAATTATTCGAGACTTTGAAAGCGGCTTATGCACAAAACCCCGATGCGATACCGGCGCTTTATCAATTAAAGATAAACGGCAAGCTAATTACCGCAAAGCAATTACAGGAATTATTCGCAGAGAAAATTACCATCGCCACCTTGCCTGCAAATGGCACACGCACCAGACCGCTGCGTTATGCGACCAACAAGCTTTTGCAAATGATACGCGATAACAGGGCGGTATTTATCGACCCCACCATTCAAACTTTTGCATTCATGGAAGCAAGCTACAAGTCACTCAAAGACTTTAAAGACAAGCCGCATTTTATTGAACTGCCTGAAATTGAACAGCATGCGATTTTGTATCTTGCACATAATCACCCGCGCATGGCCCGAGTGGTATTGAAACAGCAATATTGCGAACGCCCGGTTAGCGAATTATCTCCTCGTGATGTGCGTTATTTCCCGGGCAATTCCGGTATATACAGCAGCACAGGCATCGCAACCCCCGCGCAGGTCAAATACCGCGTCATGAAACGCATGTATGCCTATTTAAATGTTCATGGTCCAAAATTGGGCGATGCAAAACTGGCAACATCCATTGCACCGGTTGAACCACGCCTCGAAGGTCATAAAGGCATCTTTCATCGTTTGGTAATACGCAGCCTGATCAACCGCACACGATGCGTTCCAGACAAGCTGGAAAGCTAGCCCGGCATTTTTAAAATTGAGGTTGACTTATTTCCGGGCCAAATCGTACGCAGCGCCAGCTTGCTGTTGTACAGCAGGCAATGCGGGTTTTTCAGCAGCCGCCAATATATTGGGAATAAGATATTGGTTCAGGGCACTTGCATCGCTATTGGGTTTTGAAAAAACACGCGCCGATTTAACATTGTCTGGAAGCTGCGCCTCCGCATCACGCGGCAACGCTGATAGCAAAGCTACAGGCACTTCGCTATCCACTTCACGCAAACGCGATATCAATTCCGTGCCATTTATTTCCGGCATATTATTATCACTTAAAATAACCACGCGGTGTAGGTTTTTGTCTTTCAACATTTCCAACGCATCAACTGAATAATGAAAGGATACTACTTCGATATTCATCTTGCGCGCGGCAAGTTCATCGACAATACCTGCGCTTTTCAGCTTCACCTGAAGCAAGCGGGTATAGCTTTCTCCAAGAAGCACTTCATCATCCACATAGACAACATAGACGGTGTTTGGGTCCAGAACTTCTGGAAGCGTCAGACCATCGGTTATTTTAATCGACATGCGTTATCCTTTTAAAAAATGCCCATGAAAGGTAGCAGGTCAAACCGAAACTAATTACAGATTTCCCATGAATTAATATCCGAATTAACCATTGTTGATAATAAAACGCGCCTTACAAAATGTTAAAATGGCGCATGGTTGAAACGCGCCCCTATAAACCGCTTATCCTGTTTATTGACCTTCAAGCCGTTTATTGCGCGCCGCCCAGCGCCGAAGAAGCCGCGATGATGCAACGCCAAGGCGCGTATGTGCCAACACCAGCGGAAACCGAAGCCGTTGATAACATGATTGAAGGCTGCAACACTCTTGCCGACTTACTTCGGGGCAAAGTCAAAATCGGCTGGGCAGCGATGGTGCTTAATTTTCAGGACCGCTTTAAGATAAGCGACAATCTTGAAGAATTCCGTAAACTGCTGGTTAAACCCGGCAACACCTTGTTCGATTTTTATAAAGCGCAGCCAAAAGACGGTGATGTGTTTGTCGCAAAATCCGAAAACTCCGCGCTTTCCAACCCAACCTTTATGGAGATGCTGGAAAAGGAAGGCTATACGCATATCTATATCGGCGGTTGCCAGAAAACCGAATGCGCGCTCAGCACCGCTTTAAAACAATCAGTCTGGGAGATGTTTGAAAGAACCGCATACGGCATTGAAACCGTGATGATTTCCGATTTATCGATGGATACGCATTCATCCAAAAACCAGTTCCGCCCGCTGCCGGATGCAGCACTCACACAAGCACGCGTGGAAAAATTGGGCGTGCGCACCGTGACAACACCAGCGCTTCTGGCAGAGATTAACGCCAATCTTGGCAGGCCCGTTATCATTCCCGCCATCGCGCCCGACAATAAATACGAAACTTAAATTTGTTTTGCTTCCAAAAGGTTTCTTGGTTATAGCTGAAATGCTAACACCGTTATGGAACCTGCTTATCAATGACCACCCAACGCCCCCCATCCGCAGAGCCTGAAAACGCACCCGGCCTGTACCTTGATGGCGTGAAATTCGAACTCACCAAAGGGGATCAGGCCTCCAGTTATTCGGTCACGCTTGTTACGCAATATGCGCTGCCGGTGATTACCGTCTGCTATCAGTCCAGCCCGTTTTCCAAACCGGTGGAAGTCGCTCATGTCTATCCACAACCCGAACAGGGCTTTAACGAAAATCCCCTGATGCGCGCTTGGATGAATGATTTCAACAATGCGCTCACCGCCAGCATTGCGTTTGCATTAAATGGCGGATTATCGGGCAATGAAGAAATGCCCGTTTACAGGGTTGGCGATATAAACGAAATCCAGAACGCGGCGCCGCTCAATCCAAAACTACCTTCCGCCGTGAATTTTATTCATGCTGTCCCGTTCACAGAAGAAAGCGATCCGTCCGAAGAACCCACCATCTATGCTTTCTCGCAAATTTTCCAACTTGCAACGGACCCCGATGTGCCTGTACCGGATGAACTCAAAGGCTATGACGCAGATTTTGTGCAGGCAGCCGTGTGCGCCGTCACAGATATTCCTGATTTACGTGATCGCCCATCCTATGTGCCACCCGCGCAATCATTGAAAGAACTGCTGGTGGTTGCCGAGCGGGGATTATATTTTTCCAGTATGGATGCTATTCAATCATTCAATCCGCCGCACACTAATGCGCTTGGCAATTGGGCGATGAGCGATGGCTCTCGCCCCGTAGCCAAGATTCTCGGCTTTCCGGAGCGCACCAATGTGAAGGAAGCAAAACGCAGAGCGGGGATTAAAGAAAAACCTACAGCTTCTCAACTTGGGTGAATTCCAGATCCACCGGCGTTGCGCGTCCAAAGATGGACACGGAAACTTTAAGGCGTGCTTTTTCATCATCCACTTCTTCAACTGTACCGTTGAATGAAGCAAACGGACCATCCGCCACACGGACCTGTTCGCCCACTTCGAAGGTGATGGAATTCTTGGGATGCTGGATGCCTTCCTGCATTTGGGAAATCAAACGCATCGCTTCCGCTTCGGACATCGGCACGGGCTTTGCGCCGCCGCCAAGGAAACCGGTAACCTTTGGCGTATTCTTGACCAAGTGCCAGCTTTGGTCGGTCAGCGCCATCTTCACCAATACGTAACCGGGAAAGAATTTGCGTTCCATATTCACCTTGCGGCCACGTGCCACTTCAACCACTTCTTCGGTGGGCACCAGAATATCGGCAAACATGTCGGCTAAACCTAAGCTTTCGGCCTTTTCACGGATAGCAGCGGCCACCTTCTTTTCAAAACCAGAATACACATGCACCACATACCAGCGATGGGTTGCTATTGCTCTGGGGGCGCGCGGCGCAGCTTCTGCTTTTGCTTCTTTGGGTTTTTTGGTTTTTGTTTCAGCCATGATCGTGCTCCGGTAAAATCTCTAGAATCTCAGGTTAATAAGGGCGCGTGAAAGGAAGGATAGCCCGCCATCCACCACCAGAAAGAAAATCGACATTATGCCCGACAACACCACCACCATCACCGATGTCATCACGGTTTCCTTGCGGGTGGGCCAGGTTACTTTGTTGGCTTCTTTTTTTACTTCGGAAAAGAAGGTTGTAATCTTGTTTATCATCGTCGTTCTTTCAAAAAACTCATACTCACGGCAACCGCCACAACTTCACTCAAGGACGGCGACCGCCGTCCCGTCTGCTTATGCAGACGAAGCCCAGCGGCAACTGAGCGACAAAAGTGGCAGGAGTTGGGGGGCTCGAACCCACAGCCTTCGGTTTTGGAGACCGACGCTCTACCAGTTGAGCTAAACTCCTCCAATAAGCCCGCTACTCGGACCTAAAATAACGGCCCGCCTACATAAATGTGGGCGAGCCGTTGGATGATTTTATAGATGAAACCGGGGCTGAAAGCAAAGTCTAAAAAAGACTTTTATAAATGAATAGGTTAGATTGCCCCCTATGAAAGCCCAAAAAACACAAAAACCGGCCAAAAAACAAACCCAAAAGCACGAGATTACGCTGGAAGGCCAATCTGGCCGCCTTGATAAGGTCACAAGCGCCCTGCTGCCTGATGTCTCGCGGGCGCGCATTCAAAAACTGATTGAAGAAGGCGCACTGACCGTTAACGGCAAATCCGTAACCGATGTTGCGCATAAATTGCGCGGCACCGAAACCATCGCGCTGGAGATCCCCGAAGCCGTCGATGCCAAACCGCGCGCGCAAAAAATCAAGCTCGACATCGTTTATGAAGACAAGGATGTGTTGGTGATTAACAAACCCGCGGGCATGGTTGTGCATCCTGCGGCGGGCAATCTGGATGGAACTTTGGTGAATGCACTTCTTGCCCATTGCGGTAAAAGCCTGTCCGGAATTGGCGGTGTTAAACGCCCGGGCATCGTGCATCGTTTGGACAAAGACACCAGCGGATTAATGGTCGTCGCCAAACACGATAAAGCGCATCAAGGCTTATCGGAACAGTTTGGTGATGCAGCGCAGTCGCGGTTGGGCGAAGCCCTTTTATACAAGGGCGAAGCCCAGAGCAGTCGCGCTAAAACATTACGTCGTGTGTATCAGGCATTTATATGGGGCGCGCCATCAACCAAGCGCGGCACGATTACGGGCGATATTGGCCGCAGCGACACCAACCGTAAAAAAATGGCACTCGTTAGCCATGGCAAACATGCCATCACACATTTTGAAGTCTTGGAAACCTACGCACCGCCCGCAGATGAAACAGGATATGGCGCGGTTGTTCGTAAAAATAAATCTGCGCGCAAAGAAAACAAATCACCGTTTGCCGCACTTATTCAGTGCGAACTTGAAACAGGCCGCACGCACCAAATCCGCGTGCATCTTGCGCATATCGGCAACAGCATTGTAGGCGATGCGCTGTATGGCAATGCCAAAGGCAGCAAGCAACGCGCACTCAGCACGCTGGAAAAACTATACAAGGGCGATGAGAAAAAACTAAGCCTGCTGGCAGACTTCCCGCGTCAGGCGCTTCATGCCAAGGCCTTGTCGTTCCTTCATCCTATTACGGGGGAAGAAATGACCTTCGAAGTAGCCCTGCCCAAGGATATGCAGCAACTCCATGGATTGCTTGGAAAAGTATCTGCAATTTGAAATAAAGCCTAAGCATTCGTAGGAATTTGTTATCTAAAAACTTTGGCCGTATTAGTCTTTTGCAAAGCCCCATCCTTTATATTTTCGATTAAGGATTATAGGGCTTAACTTAGATGACCCAAGAACGCGCACCCCGAGTATTAACTCCTGACCAGCAACTTGCGCGGTTCAGAAAAATCTATCCACGGTTCGACCCGCAACTGATTGCGCATATCCATTCGGTGACCGAGTTCGCCCGGCCCCATGGCGGAAAGGATTTTTCAACCGTCATGGCATGGGCGATGCTTGAATCATTCGGCAATCCCGCATCGCGGACCACTACGGGTGATTTTACGCGGCATACCGCCTTTGGCGCGTTCCATTTTAAACCGGAAACCATGCTGGAAGGGTTTTTAAGAACCGCCGATTTACAGGTGCAATTCAACCCATCTTTGCAAGGTCATGTCACCCAGGCACGGGCATTATTGGCGCTAAAAGCAAAAAACCCTGCGCAATTTACAGCTGGCGCACTCGCATTTTCCCAAAACATGTTTAAAAACCCTATCCTGACAGCGCAGGTGCAAGCGCTGATTGTCGCCAGCAATAGCACGGATTACGTTGCGCATTTCCTTGGGCCAACAGGCGCACGCAACCTGCGCGAAGCGGCAGCAGGAAAAAACAACATCACCATGGATTCACTTCTCGCAGGCCTGACGCAACGATTTCCCCGATCCGAGCTGGATCAGCACTTAACCTCAGCGGCTAATCCGTTCATTTCCCCGAATATGGAAAAAGCTGCACAGAGCAATCCATCATATTTTTTCAACTGCGACAAAACGCATTGCAGGCCAAGACTGCCGTCTGAAACCTTGCGTGAAATCGAACGCCGCGTAACCGAAAAAACCGATTTGTTCGAGAAAGATTTTCCGCAATTGCGTACCGCCAATCTTGAAACTCCTCCCGAACCCGCGGCAACGGCGCCAGCCAGAAAACCTGCCGATGCCAAAAAACCACCGGTTGTTCCAACGCGGATAATGGCGGGCCAGCCTAGATAGTTTCGTTCATAAGCCATGGTTGCGCTGGCGCAATCGCCTCGCGCGGCTGTAATCCGTTGGCCAATCCCAACACGCCCAACACATAGAGTTTATGTGGCGGTAGATCGCGGTACACATAAGCGCCCATGCGCATCAAATTCCATGTCGATTCATATGGTTTTTTGACGAGCGCTGCCGGCAATGGCGCAAATACCACCAAGGATTCTGGAAAGCGTTTCATAAATTCTGCCACGCCGCCATGACCATCACTGGCATTCGCCGTACCGCTATGATAATTGCGGATAACCAGCAGAATATTTTCTTTTGCCGCCAACGCATGATACGGGGCAAGATTCATTCCCGGATAGGCAGCTAGGAAATATACACGCTTGGCTGCGCTCACCATGCTTTCGCACGCCGGAACTTGAAAATCGGTTTCAATCTGTTTTGGCCTATCTTCGGCCCATTCAATGCCTATGCCTTCTTTATAAACACCCACAGCTGCGTCATAAAATGAATGAAAACTTCCTGCATCGGCCGACATTTGCTGCACGTTTGTGGCATGGTGCAGCGTTACATCACGCCCTGTTCCACGAAATGGAATGAACACACCTTTGCGTGGCTCCGGCTGGGTGAGCAATGCCATGGCAGCAGTAATATTCGCGGTTGCATCGGTTCGCGCATCTTCCAGCGGATAGAACGCCGCCGCCAGCGCAATGCTCACATCACGTTTGGCAAATAATAACTGCAATAATGTTGCGGTAAACGGCAAGGTATCCGTACCATGAGTGATTAAAAACCGCCTACAGCCTTTTTTAATCTGCGCATCCACTTCACTTGCTATCGCATGCCAATCCGGCATATCGAAGTCACCGGAATCTTTGGCAAGCAATTGGTGAAAATGAAAATCGAAAATGCGGTTCTTGGTCAGGCTTTCCATGCGCGATTGCAGCAATTGGTTGCCCGCCATATCAGCGCGTGTTGCATTTTCGGTCAGTATGGAACCGATGGTTCCGCCCGTTAAAATGATGGCGATCGATGGTTTGGCAGTACTTGGCATGGTCTAAATCCGGATAGATACGAATTTTTCAGACTACGCCTGCAAAAACGACCATGGCAATAAAAAAGGGCGGTACTGCTACCACCCTTTTGGATTCATTCGAAAAAGTCTTTCTGCTGAGGCAGATGCGCCGATGATTTTTAGAACCGGAGCGCAGCGTACATTTAAGTACGTGAGCACCGCCCTGCTTTGCAGGTTTTTACGATGTCCTGCGAAGCAGGACAGGTAAAAAACATCAAGCAGATGTCCAGCAGAATAGGCTTTTAGCCGTTCACAGCTTCTTTGGTTTCGTCAGCAACCGCGTTTGACTTGTTTGCTGCTTCCACTTCCCGGGCGCGGTCACGGCCGGCTGCAATCGCCTTCAGGCGATTAACAACGGCGCCGGTACCTGCTGGAACCAAACGGCCCACGATGACGTTTTCCTTAAGCCCTTCCAGCTTATCGGTGCGACCCGATACTGCGGCTTCGGTAAGAACGCGCGTGGTTTCCTGGAACGACGCAGCAGAAATAAAGCTGCGTGTCTGCAAGCTTGCCTTGGTAATGCCCTGCAATACAGGGCGGCCCTTGGCAACGCGAAGATTTTCCAGAACCACCTTGTCGTTTTCGTGTTCGAAGTCGAGGCGGTCAACCTGTTCACCGTTGAGGAAGGTTGTATCACCGGCATCGGTGATTTCAATCTTCTGCAACATCTGGCGCGCAATCACTTCAATGTGCTTGTCGTTGATCTTCACGCCTTGCAGACGGTACACATCCTGAATTTCATTGATGAGGTATTCCGCCAAAGCTTCAACACCCATAATGTTCAAAATGTCGTGTGGTACTGGGTTTCCGTCAATCAGCAAGTCGCCGCGTTGAACACGGTCGCCTTCCTGAATGGACAAATGCTTGCCCTTTGGAATCATGTATTCGCGGGGTTGCTCGCTGCCATCTTCCGGAACGATAACCAGACGACGCTTCGTCTTGTAATCTTTTCCGAATTCTACGCGGCCATCAATTTCTGCGATAACGGCAAAGTCTTTTGGCTTACGTGCTTCAAACAATTCAGCAACACGCGGCAAACCGCCGGTGATGTCGCGGGTCTTGGTTGATTCACGTGGAATACGTGCAAGCACGTCGCCCGCTTTCACTGCTGTGCCGTTTTCAATCGACAAAATCGCATCCACAGGCATGAAGTAACGGGCTTCCATACCGTTGGATAAGGTGATTACCTTGCCCTTGGCATCGTGCAATACGATGCGCGGACGAAGATCATTACCCTTGGGTTGTTGACGCCAGTCGATAACCTTCTTGCTGGAAATACCGGTTGCTTCATCGACCACTTCACGTACCGACACACCTTCCACAAGGTCAGCATAATGCGCCACACCTTCCTTTTCAGTGATAATCGGCAAGGTATAGGGATCCCATTCCGCAATGCGTTGACCCTTCTTCACCGAAGCGTTGTCATCCGCCAGCAACTTGGCGCCATATGGCACCTTGTGGCGGGCGCGTTCACGGCCTTGTTCATCGGCAATCGCGATTTCCATGTTGCGAACCATAACCACAGGTTGGCCTTCGGAATTTTGCACAACGCCCTTGTTCTTGATCTTGAGCTTACCATCAAGGCTTGCATCAATCGTGCTTTGCTCAGCAGCACCTTGCGCCGCACCACCAATGTGGAAGGTACGCATGGTAAGCTGGGTTCCTGGTTCACCGATGGACTGCGCAGCAATAACGCCCACAGCTTCACCGATGTTCACGGGTGTACCACGTGCCAAGTCGCGGCCATAGCATTTGCAGCATACAGCGCCCGACTTGTTTTCGCAGGTAAGGACCGAACGGATAGCAACGCTATCAATACCGGCTTTATCAATCGCTTCAACATCGGGTTCGGTGATGATGGCGCCTGCTGGAACAAGTGTCTTGTTGCCAACAGTGTCCTTCACATCAACTAATGCAGTGCGGCCCAGAATACGTTCACCCAAAGGCGCAACTACTTCGCCGCCGTCAATGACTGCTTTCACAGTCAGACCGCGCTTGGTGCCGCAATCTTCTTCCACGATGATGGCGTCTTGTGCAACGTCAACAAGGCGGCGTGTCAGATAACCGGAGTTCGCTGTCTTCAAAGCAGTGTCGGCCAGACCCTTACGCGCACCGTGGGTCGAGTTAAAGTATTCAAGAACGGTCAGACCTTCCTTGAAGTTCGAAATAATCGGCGTTTCAATAATTTCGCCCGATGGTTTGGCCATCAATCCGCGCATACCGGCAAGCTGTTTGATCTGTGCTGCCGAACCACGCGCACCCGAATGGGCCATCATGTAAACGCTGTTATGCGGTTGACCGGGTTTTGGCGTTGAGATGGCTTTCATCATTTCATCCGCAACACGTTCGGTGCAGGATGACCAGGTATCCACCACCTTGTTGTACTTTTCACCGCGGGTGATCAGACCGTCTTGGTATTGCTGTTCGAATTCCTTGACTTGGTCTTGTGCCTTCTTGATGAGCGTTTCCTTGGCTGCTGGAATAATCAAATCATCCTTACCGAAGGAGAAACCTGCACGGCATGCCCATTTGTAACCCAGCGCCATCATGCGGTCAGCAAAGATAACCGTTTCTTTCTGACCACAGTGACGGTAAACGCTATCGATCACGTTCGACACGTCCTTCTTGGTCAGCAAGCGGTTGATGATGCTGAATGGCAGGTTCTTATGACGTGGGAACACTTCCGAGAACAACATACGGCCCGGAGTGGTTGACACAGTCATGGTCACTGGCTTGCCGGTTTCGTCAACAGTATGGTAACGCGCCTTGATTTTCGCGTGAATATGAAGGCATTTTGCATCCATCGCTGCTTCGATTTCGCCAATCGAACCAAATACGGAACCTTCACCCACCATGCCTTCGCGTTCCAGCGTGATATAGTACAAGCCCAAGACGATATCTTGGGATGGCACGATAATCGGCTTACCGTTTGAAGGTGACAGGATGTTATTGGTGGACATCATCAATACGCGGGCTTCCAGCTGCGCTTCCAAAGAAAGCGGAACGTGAACCGCCATTTGGTCGCCGTCAAAGTCCGCATTGAACGCAGCGCAGACCAAGGGGTGCAACTGAATTGCCTTACCCTCAATTAACATTGGCTCAAACGCCTGAATACCAAGACGATGCAATGTTGGTGCACGGTTAAGCAATACAGGTCTATCACGAACAACTTCTTCTAAGACATCCCAAACTTCTGGAATCAATTCCTCAACCATACGACGAGCAACACGCATATTTGATGCTAATTCTCGTTCTATTAAACCTGCATATATGTATGGCTTGAACAATTCTTCACGGATTTGTAATTGTTTTGGTTCAAATTTGTTTTCATGCTGAACCAAAGTGACTGGTGATGATGGGTGTGCCACATCGACTGGTCTGATCTTATTGTCCACAACAGATGAAAAAAGTGTCAGCGCTCTATATGCTTTTTCAGCAGGAAGCTTGTGTAAAAGGTCTTTGAAAAAAGTTGGCATTAAATTTTTGTTTTTGGGGTCTTTCAACCTCAAACTTAAATATTCATCGACTGCGATTCTCGATGCTTCATGACGCA